>NZ_JACJEA010000011.1:0-125686 GCF_014163835.1 Pseudoalteromonas sp. SR43-5 | reverse complement strand
GCAAATGCCACTCAAAGCATTGATGTACAAACCGATGCCAATGGTAACTGGAGTGCGACACCAACAGGCACATTAGCCGAAGGGAATTATAGCGTTAGCGCCAGCATCACTGATGCAGCGGGCAATACAGGTACAGGCACTGACAGTGGCGAAGTGGATGTAACTGCTCCTGAACTTGAAATTATTCCATCGTTTTTATTAGGTAATTTAGTTTCTCTTTCGGGGGATTCTGATTTACCAGGAGGCTCTGTAATCACTATTACAGAGTACCTAGTTGGTGGGTTAGTTGGCGCAACTTATACAGCAACGACAAATCCTGATGGTACCTGGGGGCTTGCAAACATAACAGTACCTTTACTAAACCTTGCCTATGTGACTGCCAGTGCAACGGATGCCGCTGGTAATGTCAGAACAATCAATACACTTGATTTTGATAACGTAGCACCAGAACTAACCGTTAGTGTCGATGCTTTATCGAATGATAGTACGCCAGTAATTAGCGGCACCACCGATATGGGGCAAGGCACGGTAATTAATATAACCGTGACTGATAGTGAAGGAGAAAGCCAAGCGTTTACTGCGACAGTTCAAGCCGATGGCGACTGGTCTGTTGCTGTACCAGCAGAGCTAGCGCAAGGTCAATACACTGTTGTTGCAGAGGTTAGAGACAGTGTTGGTAATTTAACAACGCAGCAGGCTCAAGGTGAAATAGATAGCGTTGCTCCTACATTAATTGTGAACGAAGTTAACGCGACAATAGATACAACCCCTACAATTTCAGGCACGAGTAATGAGATTGGTGCTGATGTAACCATCCTTATCGGCGGTCAAACACTAACAGCAACAGTGGGTACTGATGGCAATTGGCAAGTAGATGTCCCCGTAGCACTTGTTGATGGTGATTATACGGCTCAAGTAAGTGTTACCGATGACGCTAATAATATCAGCAACACGACAATTGATTTAACAATTGATACCCAAGTACCTGTTATTGTACTTAATGATATAACTGTATTTAACACTGAGACACCAATTATAAGTGGCACTACAACTGAACCACAGGATACGGTGGTCGATATAGTTATTACAGATAGCAACGGTGATATACATACTTTAACCGCAATAGTTGATGCTAACGGCGATTGGCAAGTTACGGCGCCAAGCTTGCCTGATGGTAATTATGATGTAGAGGTAAGTATTACCGATGATGCTGGCAATCAAGGTGTGGATACAGGCTCGAGCTTTATTGATACTCAAGCACCAAGTATTACTATAAACGCATTAGGTACAATTAATGACAGCACGCCAACTATTTCAGGCACATCCAATGAACCTGAAAACACGAGTATTACAGTAACTGTGACCGATGCAGATAGTACCGAGACTTACACAACTGTTGTTGGTGCAGGTGGTGCTTGGACTGTAGATATTACAGATGCACTGACTGATGGTGAAGTTGCAGTTTCTGCAAGTGTTACTGATGCCGCAGGGAATGAATCAGTTGCAAATAGTACCGCAATGTTAAATACCAATGCGCCTACAATTAATATTAATACAATTATTGATACAAACGATCAAACACCAGCAATATCAGGCACAAGTAGTGCGGCAGATAACACAGAAATCACGGTTGTTATAACTGACGTTAATAACGTTGCACATACTGTAACTACAACTGTGGTAGGTGGGATTTGGAGTGTTGATGCGACAGATATTCTACCTGAAGGTGAATTTACTGTTTCGGCAAGTGTAACTGAAGGAGGCTTAACGAGTAATACAACAGGTAGCGGTGTTATCGATTTAACTCCACCAGCCCTTAATATTACACCGCTTACAATTTCAAATGATACAACGCCAACAATTTCAGGCACAACTACAGCTCCACAAGGCGCCATAGTCGCTATTTTAATTACAGATAGCTTAGGTGTAGAGCAAACGGTTAATGCTACTGTTGGTGCAAATGGCACATGGTCAGTCGCTGCAAGTACAGAGTTGAGCGAGGGCACTTACACGGTTTTAGCTTCAACAACAGATACTGCAGGTAATCCTGTAAACACAAGTATTACAGGGGAAGTTGATATAACAGCACCTGTTGTGACTATTAACGATATTGTTGGAAGTACCGATCTAACTCCAAGTATTTCAGGGAGCGTGACAGGTGCCATGGTAGGTGATGCAGTCGCTGTGGTATTTACCGATGCACTCGGGAATAAGCATACTGTAAATACAACTGTTCAAACGGGTGGTATATGGTCTGTAGAGGCAAGTAATTCTCTTTCACAAGGAGATTATTCAGTTGAAGTATTTGTTACTGACAGCGCGGGTAATACCGGGGACGCAACAAATACAGCAACCATTGATACAATTGCTCCCGAAATTAGTATTAATCAAAGTTCATTAATACTTACCCAAGACAGCACGCCATTAATTAATGGCACATCAAACGAGCCAAATACAAACGTTTTAGTTACGTTTACGGACTCAGCTGGTGCATCGCATCAAATGACCGTTCAAACCGATGTGAATGGAGACTGGCAAGCGGCTGCTGATAATATTTTAGCAGAGGGGGTTTACAGTGTTAGTGCAACTATTAGCGATGCTGCGGGCAATACTTCGGTCGACAATAAAACCGGTGGTGAGGTTGATACTGTGGGACCAGAGCTAACAATTGTGCCTTCCTTCCTATTAGGTCAGTTGGTTTCTTTATCTGGTACATCTGATTTGGGCGAAGGTAAAACCGTTACGGTTACTCTAGAGCTTGCAGGTGATTTACTCGATTTAACATACGATGTAACCACAGATGCAAATGGTGATTGGGAGCTATTAGGCCTAGCAGTTAATGTTATTGGCTTATCGGTTGTTGAAGCTTCTGCAACTGATGATGCTGGTAATACAATCACTATAACTACGGCTGATGTAGACGCTTCAACCCCAGTACTGAATGCGGTGGTTGACTTTGTAACTGGAGAAGGCGATTTACCAATAATTAGTGGTACGACCGACCAAGCACCAGGCACTGAAGTGCTAGTTAGAGTGGTAGATAGCGATAACATAGCACAAGATTTGGTTGCCATAGTGCAGGCAGATAATTCATGGGCTGTACAGGTTCCTCAATCACTTGCTGAGGGCGTGTTTACTGTAACTGTAAATGTATTAAGTGAAGTCGGAATAACAGCTACACAGCTGATAAGCAGTGTAGTAGATACCATCTCGCCAACGCTTAATTTGCAAGTGATTGGTACAACGTCAGATTCTACTCCAATTATTCAAGGGACTAGCGATTTAATTAATGGTGTGGTAGAGATTCAGCTGGATGGAGGCTCAGTACTAACAACAACAGTGAATGCAGCAGGGCTATTTTCACTGGAAGTTGATGCGCTGACTGAAGGACAGCATGTTGCCAACGTGAGTATCACTGATGATGCCGGCAATGCAGTAACACAAACGCTCGAGTTTGTTGTTGATACGTTAGTGCCTGTGGTAGATATTTTACCGTTGAGCATCAGCAATACTGACATTCTAACTATTTCTGGTACTTCTGAAGAAGCTCAAGGCACAGACATTGATGTAACTGTGATAGATAGTAACGGCAACGCAACAGTATTTGATGCCCTTGTTGGTAGCGATGGCACGTGGTCATTAGTAACCACTAGTCTACCTGATGGTATATATAGTGTATTCGCAAGTATTACTGATGCTGCGGGTAATGTAGGCCAGTCTGTTACTGAGCAAGTGACGATTGATACCATACCGCCATCGTTAGAAATAGACGCCTTTGGTGTACTTAATACATTAACGCCTACTATTACTGGCACCAGTGACGAAGAAATAGGTAGCTTAATTACGGTTAATGTTACCGACTCTACAAACACACTTTATGAAGTTACCACAACGGTATTAGGAGATGGCACGTGGTTTGTTGTTACCCCTTTACTTGCTGAGGGCGATTTAACCATAGAAGCTATTAGTATTGATGATGCTGGAAATATAGCCACAGTAACGCAAACTGGCACTGTTAGTACCACTTTACCGAGCCTACTAATCAATCCAATAATAGATACAAGCGATACAACCCCTACTATTAGTGGTACTACCGATGTAATAAGCGGTAATGTAGAAGTCGTTATTACTGACAGTGACGGTACCGCTACCACTTATAATACAACGGCTATAGCAGGTATGTGGACTCTAATACCTACAACACCATTAGCTGAAGGCGCCTTTACTGTAAGTGCTACAGTTGAAGACTTAGGGCTTTCAAGCTCTACAAGTCTTGGTGGAATAATTGATTTAACACCACCAACAGTTGAAGTTGATCAATTATCTGTAACCAATAACCCGCTACCGACTATAACAGGTATAAGTGATGCACCAGCAGGTACAAATGTGAGTGTTGTTATTACTGATGCTAATAACGATTCACAAACTATTACCGCTCAAGTTGCAGGCAATGGCACATGGTCTGTAACAGCTACCACCGCGCTTAGTGAAGGTGGTTTTACTGCTACTGCAACAGTGAGTGATGCTGCAGGAAACTCATCAAGCGATACCATGGTTTCAAGTACTGATTACACAGCACCTATTGTATTTATAGACCCTATTGCAGTAGGCCAAGATACCACACCGACTATTACAGGCTCGGTAACCGGAAGTTTTGCTGGAGCTGCAGTTATGGTGATGTTTACTGACGCACTAGGTGAAACACACAATGTTTCAACAACAGTAAACACAGATGGGTCGTGGAGTGTTACAGCTTCGCAGCCTCTTAGTGAAGGGAATTACAGTGTTGATGTAAGCGTACTTGATAATGCAGGTAATATCGGCGAGCAATCTATAAGCAGCATAGTTGATTCAGGCATAGTAATTAACTCTGGTTTAGAATTAACAGCCGATAGCACACCTAAGATCACCGGTACCGCAGGAGCAAATGAAGATATTACCGTAAGCTTTATAGATGAAAGCGGTACTGTTGTAACCAAGGATACAACAGCGGGTGAGACAGGTGTATGGAGCGTATCACCAGACAATGCTTTACTCGATGGAGCATACACTGTAACGGCTACCGCTACTGATGAATCTGGAAATGTTACTTCAAGTGGAAGCTTATCTGGGTTAGTGATTGACTCAACGCCTGTAGACTTCGAAGTGTCTAACTATTACTGGGGCTTACTAGGAATAGGTTTAACTGCAGAAGGCACAGTAGAAGAAGGAAATAGTGTATATGTTGTAGGAGCAAACTTACTTGGCCTTGAGGTGTTAAACCTAAACTTAAATGTGCTAGAAAGCGCTATGGAAATTCAACCTGATGAGAATGGAAATTGGAGTTCATTATTATCAGTTCTTGATTTAGGTTCTTGGTCTGATTATCGCTTTATCACAGTTGATGAAGCCGGTAATTATTTAATTAAGGATATTAATGACAATATTATTGACCAAGGAAACGACCCACAACTTGCTAGCGCAGGAAGCAGTGCAAGTGCCACCGATACAACATTTGGCTTAGAAGGAGCCGCTGAGCCGTTTAGCGAAGAAGCAGCATTAGGCGCCACTATGCCAAATGCAGCAGTAACCAGCGATGCTTTAGGAGAAACGGTTAATTTAGGTAATGTAAGTGCTTTATCGAGTACAGAGCAAACGGTGTCAATGAGCTCTACAGAGCCCCTTAATATCAATGATGTAATTATTGACGAAGACACCGAGCAACTCGTTGCTCTTAATACCTTGATTGACGATGAAGGCTCTGCAATTGCTTATAGCCCTGCACAAAGTGGAGGACATGTTGATGAGGCAGCGCCAGCAGTTGATGTTCAAAATCAATCAGAGGAAATGATTAAACACTTAATTGAAAATGGTAATAATCAAACAGATATTTAAATCAGTAACCCACTTCAGTTAAATAACTGAAGTGGGTTTCTAAAACTCACTTAATCAAAAGTGTGGTTATTATTTTGTGCTAAGTAGTAAACCTAAAAAAGCCCTTATTGAGACTTCAATAAGGGCTTTTTTAATAAATTAGGATAGATAAAAGCAGTTAAGCTTTTAGGTTACGAACCAGTTTACTCTCGGTATTTACAGATTTACCGGCTTGGTCGTAGGTCATTGACGTTGGTGCGCCAATTAATATCTCTTTTAATTGTTTAACACTAAGCTGCGCTTGACGGGCAGCATGAGCATTAACATTATTTTGTTTTTGGCATTGTGCAAGTTGAGTTTTAACTTGGCTTATTAGCTCAGATATTTCAGGATTTTGTGAATCGTTACTGGCAATTAGCTTACTTAGCTCTTTATCTAGAGTGCTTAGCTTAGTTAAAAAAGACATTTTTTGTTGGGCAATTTCTTTTAAACCAGCACCACGTCGTGAGGCAATAGCAGTAAGCTCATCGTTTAATAGCGTATGTAAAGAGTCTAAACAACTTACTTGTTGGTTTAGCTTTACGCTAATTAAACTATTATGATCAGCCATACACGTTAAACTCAAAATCAGCTAAGTTTTTAGCAAGCTTTTCACTGTCCACTTGGTATTTACCTTCAGTTATTGCTTTTTTTAGCTCAGCAACTTTATCGCTGTCAAAGCCAGGCGATTGCTGTGCTTTATCTTGAAGCGTTTTTAATTGCTGCGCTTGCGGCGTTAAACTTACAGAATCACTTGCAGCTTTAGGCGAAGGGGCCTGAGCAGCTTGTGTATTTGCGTTATCTTTTTTTAAATCAACTTGTTGCTGCTTTGCATTTGTTAACGCATTAGCTTGTTGATTACTGCCATTAACTTGATTAACCATAATAATAAACCCGTATATTACCCAACTTATGCCATGTTATCGGCATATACGTGGGATACTTTAGTATAAATCTAAATTAAATATTCACTTGAACAGACTCTACACCATCTACTCGCGCATTTAAAACTTTACCTGATTTTTTGTTTTTTATTTGTATCTGTTCGCCCAAAGTACCGTCTTCTAAAGCAATACCTGTGGTTTTAATTCTAAGGCCTCTGAGATTAGCGTAAATATTAACAGAGTCACCTTTGCACACCATACAAATTTGGTTTAGTAATACTGGCATACCACTTCTAATATTTCGTTTACTTCTGCTGCCTATTAGCATTGTGGGATCATCTAAGTACTGAATTCGTACAAAGTGAGTTGGTTTCATTTCAATACTTAAATGCGACTTAGTTATTACTTCACCGCGGGTTAAATTAGCAGTGGCAACAACAACTGGGGCCATTTCAACAACTCTTACATGAACGTATTGAGCCCACGTTTGAGCATCATTGCACTTGGCTTGTAAGGTTACTTGGCGGTTAAATGGTGGCTCATCGGATGTTGATAATTCAAGCTCAGTATTACAGACACGATCAGGGATGCGACTATCTAAAGGCAGTGCACTTAATTGAATATTAGTATTTTGTAATGTACCAACCTGCTTACCTATGTAAGTGACGGCCATGTCCTGTAATAAATCTTTACTAAACACTTTAGCGTGCAGAGGGAATGCAAAGCACAAGCTAGTAACAAAATAAAAAACACTGTATCTTCTGATTTTTTTTAACAAACTCATAATGTTTCGACTATGCTTATGGTTTCAAACAGGGTATAAATATTTTGCGTCAAAAAGTAGACGCACCCGCGATGTTATGTAGCTTTATAAATAGAAAGCAATTATCGTTCCGTATTATTTGTTTTCTTTAGGAGATTTGAATGGCAGGCATTTTAGACTCAGTAAACCAACGCACACAGTTGGTTGGGCAGAACCGCCTAGAATTACTTTTATTTAAGCTCAGAGGGCGTCAGCGTTTTGGTATTAATGTATTTAAAGTGAGAGAAGTGCTGCAATGCCCTCCACTAACAAGCATGCCAAAATCTAATCCGTATATTCGTGGTGTTGCACATATTCGTGGTCAAACCATTTCGGTTATTGATTTATCAATGGCTGTAGGTGGGCGCCCAATCGACAACATTAAAGACAGCTTTATAATCATTGCTGAGTACAACCGCTCTGTGCAAGGGTTTTTAGTGGGCGGAGTTGAACGTATTGTAAATATGAATTGGGAAAAAATAATGCCACCGCCATCAGGCGCCGGACGTTATTCATATTTAACAGCAGTGACCGAAATCGAAAATGAATTAGTCGAGATTCTCGATGTAGAAAAAATTCTCAACGAAATTTGTCCAGTAAACACAGAAGTAAGTGCTGAAGTTGCACAAAGTGGCGATATTCAAAGAGATTTAGGCGAACGTATCGTATTTATTGCAGATGACTCTGCTGTTGCGCGTAATCAAGTTAAACGAGCCTTAGAGCCGCTAGGTGTTCAAACAGAGCTTGCTAAAAATGGTAAGGAAGCTTTAATTAGGCTTAAAGAAATAGCAGAGCTTGATTGTAAAAATGATATTACAGAGCGAGTAGCATTACTGATCTCAGACGTTGAAATGCCAGAAATGGACGGCTATACCTTAACAGCTGAAATAAAAGCAGATCCCAAACTTGCACCTTTGCATGTTATTTTGCATACCTCTTTGAGTGGTGTTTTTAACCAAGCGATGATTGAAAAAGTAGGGGCAGATGACTTTATTGCTAAATTTAACCCAGATGAATTAGCAACAGCGGTTAAAAAGTGGGTTCATTGTGATTAACAAAAAAAGGTGCTACTAACTTGAATAATAAAGATTTGCAGCAAAGTGAATACGACCAGTTTCGTTCGTTTTTAGAGCAGCAATGCGGCATTGTTTTAGGTGAAAATAAACAGTATTTAGTTAAAAGCCGACTTGCTCCGTTAATGACTCGATTTAATGTGGGATCTTTATCGGAATTGGTTAGTAAAACTCTCGGGCCTCACGAGCGGCAATTAAGAGCCGCTGTGGTTGATGCAATGACCACCAACGAAACTTTGTGGTTTAGAGATCAATACCCATTTGAGTTGCTCCAAAACAAGCTTTTCCCTGAATTTAAAGATTTAAGAAGGCCTTTAAAAATTTGGTCTGCTGCCAGTTCGTCAGGCCAAGAACCTTATTCAATAGCTATGTCGGTTGCTGAATTTAGTGCTAAGCAACCAGGTGTGCTTCGTATGGGGGCACAAATTATCGGTACCGACATATCTAATACCATGCTTGATATGTGTAAAAATGCAGAGTATGACGCGCTGGCACTCGCCAGAGGGTTATCTGCAGAGCGTCGTAAAAAGTTTTTTAAAGACAGCGGCAACGGTATGGCGCAAGTAAACGATACAATAAAAAAACAAGTTAGTTTTAGGCATTTAAATCTGCTTGATTCTTACGCGTTAATGGGCAAGTTTGATATTATTTTTTGCCGAAATGTACTAATTTATTTTGCGCCTGAAATAAAAGCTAAAATTATTAACCAGTTTGCACAAGCGTTAAATCCAAACGGTTACCTATTTTTAGGCGCGTCAGAGTCCCTAACTGGGCTAAGCACTGAATTTGATATGGTTAGGTGCAACCCTGGTATTATTTACCAAAAGAAGTAATTAAGCTAACTTCCTTCCCTAAAACGACGCACCTAGCGTCGTTTTTCTATTTAGATACATAGCCTTATAAAAATATAGCACTCCCTAATATTAATGGCTTATTTTTTGCTTTATTAATGGGTAAGTCAATTTTTTGGAGAAGGTTATGGCTATCAGTTTTGATAAAGCATTAGGTGTGCATCCGCAAGCCATGTTGATCCGTTCACAGCGAGCAGAATTAATTGCAACTAATATAGCTAACGCTGATACGCCTGGCTATAAAGCAAAAGATATTGATTTTGCCTCTGCATTAAAAGCGGCAAGGTCAACCCAGCAAAGCGGCAATACTATGGTAAGAACTAATGATAAACACATTGGTGGAGGTACTCATAGTATGGGCAGTTCAGAATCATTTCGTTTGCCAAATCAATCAGATACTGGTGATGGTAACTCGGTTGATATACAAGTGGAACGAAACTTGTATACACAGAATGCTATGGAGTATCAGGCCAGCTTGCAATTTTTAAGTGGCAAATTTAAAGGCCTGAATAAAGCTCTCGGTAGTCAAGGATAAAAATTATGAGTTTATATAATGTTTTCGATATTGCAGGTTCGGGTATGAGCGCACAAAACGTTCGCTTAAATACTACAGCTAGTAATATTTCTAATGCTAACACCATTAGTTCATCTCAAGACAAAACGTACCGAGCGCGCCAACCTGTATTTGCGGCTGAGCTAACAAAGGCTTCAGCATCAGTAAGTAACCAGCAGGGCTCCGCAGTTGGTGTTAAAGTTTTGGGCATTGTTGAAAGCGATGCACCATTACAAATTGAATATAACCCAAACCATCCAAGTGCGGATGAAAATGGCTATATCTATAAACCCAACGTTAATGTTGTAGAGGAGATGGCAAATATGATTTCTGCCTCTCGTTCTTACCAAACAAACGTGCAAGTTGCTGATGCAGCTAAGCAAATGCTAAGTAAAACACTGTTGCTAGGGCAGCGGTAACCGAGGGTAGGTTATGAGTAACGATATTAGTACATCTTCATCCTATTTAGACTCTATACGCTGGCAAGAGCAACAAGTTGCTACCAGTGATAATGAGAGTGATGCGTTAACACAAGAAGACTTTTTCTCTTTGTTAACTCAGCAATTATCGTATCAGGATCCCAGTAACCCTGCGGATAATGACCAAATGATTGCTCAAATGACTAGCTTTACGATGGCGCAAGGGATTACAGATTTAAATACTAATTTTGAATCTTTAGCCTCTTCAATGACATCTAATTCAGCACTGCAAGCATCTACACTTGTAGGCAAACAAGCTTTACTAGAGTCAAACACCCTGGATTTAAATGAAACAGGTGATGCCAGAGGCTCTGCAGTGGCAGAAGAAGCCGTTGATAACTTAAAAATTAAAGTTACTGATGCATCAGGTCAGCTAGTAAGAACTATTGATATGGGTTCTCAGCCAGCAGGTGCGGTACGTTTTGCGTGGGATGGCAAAAATGAAGCTGGTGAGCGTTTACCTGAAGGTGAATATTCAGTAACCGCCGAAGGAAGTACTGACGGTGAATTTTCAAGCTTACCCATTGCTACGTTCAAGAACATTGAAAGCGTTAATATTAATGGCTCAAGTGGCATTATTATTAACACTAAAGAAGGTGCGGTTAGGCTGACAGACGTCGCAGAAATCGCGTAATAAATTTTAATTATACTTCGCCTGTCAGCAGGCTAAATATTAACAGGTTAGAGGTGAATTATGAGCTTCAATATTGCATTAACTGGCTTAGCTGCCGCACAAAAAGATTTAGACGTAACTGCAAATAACATTGCAAACGTTAATACCACAGGTTTTAAAGAGTCACGCGCTGAGTTTGCCGATGTTTATGCATCGTCAGTATTTAGCTCTGGTAAGACTAAAAATGGTGACGGTGTGCAAACAACCATGGTTGCGCAGCAGTTTCATCAAGGCTCACTACAATTTACAAATAACTCACTTGATTTAGCAATCACTGGTGAAGGTTATTTTGCGATGACTGACGATTTATCTTCGCAAGATTTAACATATACACGTGCAGGTGCATTTAAGCTTAACCAAGATAACTTTATGGTTGACGCAAAAGGTAACTTTTTACAAGCATTCCCTGTTGACTCATCTACAGGTGATACAACGTCGGTAAGTTTGAGCACAACTGATCCAATTCAAATCCCTGATTCGTCTGGTTCTCCTCGCGCAACCGAAAATGTATTTTTGTCGTTTAACTTAGATGCAACGGCGGATCCAACAGGTCTAGATTTTGACCCTACATCCAGTGGTACTTATAACTCATCTACGTCAACAACAGTATATGATTCACTAGGTGAACCTCACATTTTACAATACTTTTTTGCCAAAGAAGATGATGCCGCAGCAGGTGGTATAGATAACAGTTGGAAAGTATATGCAACTCTCGATGGCAAAGTAGTTGATGGCACAACTGGTGGAGAACAAACAACGACACCTTATACACCACTGACCACCCTAGGTTTTGACTCAAGTGGTTTACCATCAACAACAGGTGGTGTGGCAAATACAAATACAACTACTTTTGATGAAATATTACTACCAGCGGGTTCTGGTGCTGGTTTATCAACATTACTAGACAATGGTGCAACTTTCCCAGGTACTGGTATTGAGCTTAACTGGCGCGATGAAAATAACACGGCTGGACGTATCCCAACTCAGTATTCAAGTGGTTTTGAAGTAAAAGCACTCGATCAAGATGGCTCAACAGTAGGTCGTTTAGCCGGAATTGATATAGGAACAGACGGTAAAATTGTCGCTTCTTACAGTAACGGTGACTCAACATTCCTAGGGCAAGTGGCTATGGTGCGTTTTCCTAACTCACAAGGGTTATCACAAGTGGGTGATACAAGCTGGAAGCAAAGTATTGATTCAGGTGAACCTGTAGCGGGTGAAGCCGGTTCGGGTACGTTTGGTGGAATTAACTCATCAGCGCTTGAGCAATCAAATACTAATCTTACAAACGAGCTTGTAGACTTAATTACTGCACAGCGTAATTACCAAGCAAACTCACGTGCGCTTGAAGTTAACTCAACTATTCAGCAAAGTATTTTGCAGATTCGATAAGCTAAACCCCATTAAATATATTAGGCTGCATTTTTGCAGCCTTTTTTGTAAGCCCTTCTAAATACCTCTCAATGTTGCGTCAAATTTAATCTGGCACCTATTTTGCATTTGTAAGTTCAGAGATTTTTTATGTGAGTCGATACTATGGACAAAATGGTCTACATTGCGGCCTCTGGCGCTAAGCAAAGCCTACAAGGGCTTGCTTTAAAAGCCAATAATTTGGCGAATGCAAATACAACAGGATTTAAAGCTGACTTTGCGCAAGCGCGTTCTATGCAAGCGTTTGGCGAAGGTTTGCCTACACGTGTATTTTCAATGCAAGAGCGTCCGGGTTCTAACATGGTATCGGGTGGCATTGTTCAAACCGGGCGAGACTTAGATATCGCGATGAGCGATAATGCATGGCTTGCTGTGCAAGATGCCTCCGGTAATGAAGCTTACACAAAAGTGGGTACGTTAAACATTACTGCTCAAGGCATGCTCGTAACCAGCCACGGTCGTCAAGTTATTGGCGAAGGGGGACCTGTTATTTTACCCGTCCCAGTCGAAAAAATAGGGTTTAGCCAAGATGGCGCTATTCAAGTTCGACCGCAAGGCGCTCCCGCTAACTTTTTAGAAGAAATAGACACGCTTAGAGTGGTAGAAGCAAATAGCTCACAGCTCGAAAAAGGTAACGATGGTTTATTTAGACCAAAAGCAAATGTAACAGTAGATACCTCTGCCAATGTAAAAGTTTTAAGTGGTTCGCTTGAAATGTCAAATGTGAACCCTGTTCACGAAATGGTCGACATGATAAGCCACCAGCGCCAATTTGAATTACAAGTGAAATTAATGAAAACAGCTGAAGAAATTGACGAGCGTCAAGATCAGTTATTACGCATAGTTTAACTTTAAAATGAGGACACGATTATGAATCCAGCATTGTGGATCAGTAAAACTGGGCTAGACGCTCAACAAACCGATATATCGGTTATTTCAAATAATTTAGCGAATGCGAGTACCGTAGGTTACAAAAAAAGCCGCGCTATATTTGAAGATTTACTTTATCAAAATATTAATCAACCAGGTGGTCGTTCATCGCAAGATACCGAAATGCCGTCGGGCTTAATGTTAGGTGCGGGTGCTAAAGTTGTAGCTAACCAAAAAGAGTTTACGCAAGGCAACATGTTGACCACTGAAAACTCACTAGATTGGATGATTTCTGGTGAAGGCTTTTTTGAAGTACTGCAACCAGATGGCAATATTGCTTACTCGCGCAATGGTCAGTTTACTACTGATGGCGATGGACGAATTGTAACATCGGGCGCTGGTTACGTTATTCAGCCAGAAATGAATGTACCTGATGACGCGCAATCAATTACGGTTTCGCAAGACGGCGAAGTATCTGTACGTGTTGCAGGTCAAGCCGATAACGTTGTAATTGGTCAGTTGACTATTAGTGACTTTATTAATCCATCGGGCCTTGAGCCAATTGGTCAAAACCTTTATACCGAAACCGCTGTAAGTGGTGCGCCGGTACAAGGTAACCCGGGTGTTGAAGGGTTAGGTAGCATTATTCAAGGCTCACTCGAAACTTCAAACGTAAATGTAACTGAAGAGCTCGTAAATCTAATAGAAACTCAGCGTATTTACGAAATGAACTCAAAAGTAATTTCGGCCGTTGACGAAATGATGAGTTATATCAATCAACAGCTTTAATAGAGTAGGGGGAATTATGCGTAATATTATTTTATTTACAGCGGGCACATTATTTTTAAGTGGCTGTATGTCTACGCAAAATAGTGAAGTAGTGCAGGACGACCCTTACTACGCACCTATGTACCCCGAGCCTATTTTAGAGCCGCTGGTAGCCACAGGTTCATTGTTTAATACTCATACATCAAACGACTTATATTCTGATAAAAAAGCGCTACGTACTGGCGATATAATTACGGTTAAATTGCAAGAGTCTACTCAAGCAACAAAAGCCGCTAAAACAGAAACAGACAAAGAAACCGACGCAAGCTTAGATCCTGTTATTGGCTTAGGTGGTCTACCTGTAAATATAGGTGGCGATAGTATTCAGTTTGGCATTGGTAGTGATTCGTCGTTTACGGGTGATTCAAAATCAAACCAGTCAAACAGCTTAGTGGGCGATATTTCGGTTAATGTAATGCGCGTTTTACCTAATGGTAACTTAGTTATTCGCGGCGAAAAATGGCTAACGCTTAATACCGGTGAAGAGTTTATTCGTTTAGAAGGGCTAGTACGCCCTCAAGACGTAAGCGCCGATAATACGGTTGAATCAAATCGTATTGCTAATGCACGTATTCAATACTCAGGTAAAGGGCAAACGCAAGAAGCGCAAAGTCCTGGTTGGCTTACACGTTTCTTTAGCAGTTCGCTGTTTCCATTTTAGAGGGTAACAACATGAATAGCCTTAAAGCTTTATGTTTAGTTGTGTTATTAGGTTGGCAGTTTACTGCCAGTGCTGAGCGCATAAAAGATGTGTCTATGGTTGAAGGCGTACGCTCTAACCAATTAGTTGGTTATGGCTTAGTGGTTGGTTTACCAGGCACTGGCGAGCAAAACTCATACACACAACAAAGTTTTAGAGGCATGTTGAACAGCTTTGGTATTACGCTACCCTCAACTCAAAGTCCTAAAATTAAAAATGTTGCCGCTGTGGCGGTGCATGCAGAACTACCTGCATTTAGAAAGCCTGGGCAAGCAATCGATATTACGGTTTCTTCTATTGGTAGTGCAGGCAGCTTACGTGGCGGTACTTTACTACAAACTTTTTTAAAAGGTGTAGACGGTAACGTGTACGCAATTGCACAAGGTAGTTTAATTGTCGGTGGCTTAGGCGCACAAGGCCTTGATGGTAGTAGAGTTGTAATTAACACCCCTACAGTTGGTCGTATACCAAATGGCGCTACAGTTGAGCGCGCCGTGGAAAGCCCATTTATGCAAGGCGATTACATTACTTTTAATTTAAACCGCCCAGACTTTACAACGGCAAAACGCCTAGAAAAAACAATTAATGACTTAGTTGGCCCAAATAGCGCACAGGCAATTGATTCTGTTTCTATTCGTGTTATAGCTCCACGCGACGCATCCCAGCGTGTATCGTACTTATCAACACTCGAAAACTTAGAATTTAAACCAGCTGACATGGCCGCTAAAATTATAGTTAACTCGCGCACCGGTACAATTGTCATTGGCAAGAACGTTAAGCTTCAGCCTGCGGCTATAACTCATGGTGGCTTAACAGTAACAATTGCAGAACAACAAAACGTGTCACAACCAAATCCGCTAGCAAACGGTGATACAGTTGTCACGCAGCAAAGTATTATTGATGTAAACCAAGATGACTCGCGCGCCTTTGTATTTAATCCAGGCGTAAGCCTTGACGATTTAGTTCGCGCAATTAACGAAGTAGGCGCAGCGCCTGGTGACTTAATGGCTATTTTAGAAGCACTAAAAGAAGCCGGCGCAATTAACGGACAGTTGGTTGTTATATAAATAACCCAAGCCAATAAATAACGTATTACTCAAGCCCTATGTTTTTGAAATTAGGGCTTTTTATTTACAGCAACTTAAGTTTATTATTTTTATCTTCCTTGTTTTATCTGTAGTGGCTCAATTTTTGCATTTTTAACTGTATTATTCATTTTGTGTCAAAAAGCCGATGGAAACTAATCACCTCGATAAACAAAACTTTTTTGATTTAGGCAACTTAGATTCACTTCGTAAAGAAGCCTTAACGAGTGGCGATGCATCAACTGATGCCTCTAAAGCTGCGCTCAAAAAAGCGGCCGCACAATTTGAAGCTATTTTTACGCAAATGTTGCTCAAAGGAATGCGTAAAGCTAACGAAGCATTTGAGGACAAAGACAGCCCATTTAATTCAAGTGGCGTAAAGTTTTTTGAAGAAATGCACGACCAGCAACTTTCAACAGAGCTTTCTTCAAATGGCTCGTTAGGCCTTGCCGATCTAATAGTTCAGCAGTTATCGCCTGAGTCTAAAAACTTTATGCCAGGCTCGGTGCTTAGAACAACCAACGATATCTTTAGCGATACACAAGTGGGATCTGCTCTTCCTCATGAGCAAAAAAATAAGCAATCCGATCTTATCGTTAATAACACTAAAGCCGATATTGCTGAGCCTAAAGTCGATACTGCAGAGACTAAAACCGATAGCCCAACATTTAAAAATGCAGAAGAGTTTGTAAGTTCAGTGTGGGAACACGCTAAAACGGCAGCGCAAAAAATTGGTTTAAATCCTGCGGTAATGGTTGCACAAGCGGCACTTGAAACCGGTTGGGGTAAGCACATTATTAATAAAAATGACGGTGGCAGCTCAAATAACTTATTTAATATTAAGTCAGATAAAAGCTGGGAAGGTGATAAAGCAAGCAAAGTAACGCTTGAGTTTGAACAAGGCACACCCGTTAAAAAACAAGCCAGCTTTAGAGCCTACGATTCAGTTAAAGATAGCGTGAACGACTTCGTTGATTTTTTAACGCAAAACCCACGCTACAAAGAAGCATTACAAAATACAGCAAAACCAAATGACTTTTTAGATTCATTACAAAAAGCAGGTTATGCAACCGATCCAAATTATGCCAGCAAAATAAAAAAAGTGCTCAATAGCAGTCAGCTAAAAGACATTGCGGCAAACGTGATCCGCCAAGGAGTAGAGTAACATGTCGTTTAATTTATTGAACATTGCCAGTTCTGGGGTTAGAGCAAGCTCGGAGCTACTGCAAACGACAAGTAAAAATATCGCCAATGTAAATACCGAAGGCTATGTGCGTGAGCGTACAGAGTTTACCACTATGGTTGATAACCAAGTGGGGCGAGGCGAAACATACCGATTATTAAACGAGTTTGCTCAGTCACAGCTAAATCGTGACACCTCTAATAAATCGTTTTTCGATCAGTTTATTACTGAGGCTAATCGAGTTGATACTATTTTTTCTGAAGAGTCGAACAACCTTTCGACTGGTATTAACTCTTTATTTAATAACGTGCAAGAGGCGTTAAATCAGCCTTCGTCTACTGTTGCTCGCTCATTAGTAATGACAGATGCGCAAAGTTTAATTGATCAAATGGATAGGCTTTCGGGCATCGTGCTTGATCAAAAAAGTATAGTAAACGAGCAGCTCGAAATATTTTCAGGTGAAGCAAACTCACTCATTCAAAGTATTAGTACGCTAAATCAAAATATTGCAGCAGTTAATGGCACTAATAACGCCGCAGATGCCAGCTCTACCTATAACGAACGCGATAAAGCAATACGCGACTTGTCAGAGCTAATAGACATAGAAACGCTTGATGGTCCAAATGGCGAAAAACTCGTTTTTATGGGCACAGGCGAAGCGGTTGTTATGCAAAATGGCGCATTTAACTTATTTTCGATGACAGGGGATCCTGATCCTAACTTTAAAGAATTCACGCTTGACGTTAATGGTGGCAAAGCTGTGCCGCTTGAAGTTGATGTAAGCAAGCTTAAAGGCAAAATTGGCGGTTTACTTGCTTTTAGAGATGACATATTAGTCCCTGCGCAAAACCAAATTGGTCAAATGGGCTTAGCTATTGCTGATGCATTTAACGAACAAAACAAATTGGGTATGGATGCAACAGGTCAGCTAGGGGGTAATATTTTTAATATACCTACCGTTGGCGCATATGCGTATCAAGCTAACACGGGCACTGCTGGTATGACTGCAACGGTAGAGCCAGGTAAGGGCAGTGAACTTCCTGCCAGTGACTTTATTATTACCTATACAGGCAATGCCAACGAAGTAAGTATTCAGCCTATAGATAACAAAGGCGATCCGTTAGGGCAGCCTTCACTTGCTGATATATCGACAGGTGTTATTGATTCATCGACTATTACCTCAGGCGAATCATTTGGTCTTCAAGTAAATGTATCTGGGGCAGGTGTTGAGGGGGATCAATTTCAAATAAAGCTTAATTCAGATGCCGCTTCAAGTATTACACTTGCAACAGGGCGCGCAGAAGATTTAGCACTAGCATCGCCAATCCGTACTGCTAACGATTTAAATAATATAGGTACCGCTACTATTTCAGCGGGAGAAGTAACAAGTGTTACCTCCGGTGGTTTTACTACAGCACCAGGCTTAACAAACGGTGAAATAACGCTTGTTAAAGCTGCTGGTACAAATGATTATTTAATTAGCGATGGTAACGGTACTAATGTAGCAGTAACGATAGCGCCACCGGGTAAAAATGTTTTAGCAGGTCTTGGTACCCCTTATGATTCATATGGTTTTGACTTTGATATAGAAGGTACACCAGCAACAGGCGACACCTTTACACTTGAGTTTAACGAAGGCGGCTTTGACGATAACCGTAATGGTTTAAAATTAGCTGATTTACAAAATGGCGAGTTAGTACGCTTAAACGTAGAGACAACAGCAACGGCCGATAACCATAAAACGTTCAACCAAGCTTATTCAGGATTAGTGAGTGATATAGGTGTTATAACTGGCCAAGCAATCACAAGTGGGGCTGCATTTGACGCTCTAGCACAGCAATCTGAGGCATGGTACGAGTCTTTATCTGGTGTGAACCTTGATGAAGAGGCTGCAAATTTACTGCGTTTTCAGCAATCATACTCAGCATCAGCACAAGTTTTAGCAGCAGCTCAAGAAATTTTTGACACCTTATTAAATGCGGCGAGGTAATTATGCGTTTATCAAATAATTTAATGTACCAAAACAACATAAATAAAATACTCGACAACCAACAAGGTGTTGCAAATGCTCAAGAGCGAGTAACAACAGGTGAAAAGTATTTAACCACCTCAGAAGCACCAGCTGCTATTTCGCAAGCTATGCTGTATTCAAATAAAATACAAACTAATGAGCAATACACTAAAAATATCAATCAGCTAAATGGCCGCCTAGAAACAGAAGAAAGCGTATTACAAAGCATAAATAGTAATATTCAACAAGCGCAAGAACTCACTATTCAAGCTGGTAATGGTGCGTACACTAAAGATGATTTAAAGACGTTTGCATCAGAACTTAGTGGCATTCAACAAACGCTAGCTAACTTAATGAACACCCGATCAGAAGACGGAAAATTCATATTTTCAGGATATCAAGACAGCACGCAGCCGTATCAGTTTGATTCTGCGGCGGGTGAGTACACCTATAATGGCGACCAGGGTCAGCACCAGATAACTATAGCTGAAGGTGTTTCAATTAAGGCAAGTGATAACGGCTTTGATACGTTTGAAAAAACTAACGCGCGATTAAATGTAGAATCTAACACGGCAAGTGTTTCAGGCTCTATTACAGCGGCAAGTGTATATGTTGACGGCCAAGCTGAGTTTGACAAGTTTCATCAAGCAAATTACAACGCAGACCCAACAGCTCTAGCAACTGCAAATACATATAGTGTATTAGTAAACGCAGGGGCTACAGCAACGGATCCACAAACATACGAAATATACCGAGACGGCGCAGCATTAACCCCCGCAGTAACAGGTGAAGTTACTGATGAGCCTATCGATTTTGCAGGTATGAAAATTGAATTTGAAGGCACAGCACCAGGTCAACTCGATTTTAGCCTTGAAAAACCAGGCAAAGAAAACGTACTTAATACGTTGCAATCGCTTATTACAGGTTTAAATGACGGCACACTTGAGGGTGATGACTTTCAGCAAGTACTTGCTGATGGCTTAGTGCAATTACAAAACGCCAGCGAGCAAGTTGTGTTTACGCAAGCAAGTTTAGGTGGGCGTATGAATGCACTTGAAAGAGTAAGCGATTCAAACTTAGCGCTCGATATTCAAAATAAAAGTAATCGCTCTAACTTAGTTGAAGTTGATATGGCAGAAGCTATTAGCGAACTAACCAAACAAGAAACTGCACTGCAAGCATCGCAAGCAACTTTTGGCCGTTTAACTAACCTTTCATTATTCGATTACTTATAAGCAAGTTATAAGCAGATTATAACCAGAAATACCTTGCCGCTTTACCTACTTTAAAGCGGCAATACTTTGCGGCAAAAATTGGCTACAAAACCGCGGCAAAAAAATGTCACTCCCTTCTAAACCACTTCACTATTTATTTACAATTTAATAAGCGTCATATTTATCAATAAAAACATCGCCTTAAAAATAAATTAAAGTTGGCACAGTAAATGCTTTTCTTATTGTAAGAAATTATCGAACAGTGGTTCCTGTTAAATCGTGTTGAACCACACTCTGTTTAAACCTAGGAGATGGTAAAATGGCATTAACAGTAAATACTAATGTGTCGTCATTAAACGCACAACGTAACTTAACAAAATCTGGCGAAGGTTTAGCAACCTCAATGGAGCGTTTGTCATCAGGTATGCGTATTAATAGCGCAAAAGATGATGCGGCCGGTTTGCAAATTTCAAACCGTTTAACCTCTCAAATAAATGGTTTATCAGTTGCTCAGCGTAATGCCAACGATGGTATTTCAATGGCGCAAACAGCTGAAGGCGCAATGAATGAATCGACTAATATATTACAGCGAATGCGTGAGCTTGCACTACAATCAGCAAACGGTTCAAACTCGGCAGAAGACCGTGAAGCACTACAAAAAGAAGTATCTGCACTACAGGTTGAATTAACACGTATTGCAGATACTACCTCATTTGGTGGGCAACAACTGCTTGATGGTTCATATGGCAGCAAAGCTTTCCAGGTAGGCGCTAATGCAAATGAAACCATTAACGTATCTCTATCGAGTGTTGCAGCCGAAAAAATCGGTTCAAACCAAGTCAATCTTCAAGGGGCTACCTTAACTACAGGTTCTGACGGCTTTGGCCAAGTTACAGCCACAGCTACGGGGGCATTATCTAATAGCACTACTGTTTTTGGTACGCTAGATATATCAGGTCGAGAAGATTCTCAAGTAACTATACAAAGTGGCTCTACAGCTGCAGAAGCGGCTGACGCCATAAATAGCGTTAAAGATGCTACAGGTGTTACTGCACAAGCCAGAACTGAAGCGCGCTTGGATATATCAGGTACAGCTACACTTCCGGGTGAATCCGTTAGCTTTGAGCTAAATGGCGAGAAGGTTTCATTTGTAGCTACGGGAACAGCAACAGGCGATGAACAAGCAATGGCTGAGGCAATCAATAAAGCAACAGATGAGCATGGTGTAACAGCAACGTTAGATAATGGTGTACTTTCAGTATCGAATAACAACGGCGATGACATAGAAATTGAAGAATTTGCTGGCGGAGCTAGCTCTTCATTACTCATAACTCCGCGTGGTTACGATGATACCGTAGGGGAGGCTGTTACATTAACAACTGGCGGAACAGACTCAGCTAGAGTCGCAGGTGCCATTCAATTAAATTCATCAGAAACATTTTCAACAATAGCGCAAAATGACGAGATTGATAATGTGACGACGAAGGTAACTAGCCAGCTTGAAAATGTAGCCGATATAAACATAACTGATCAAAAAAGTTCTCAAGGTGCACTTTCAATTATAGATAACGCTATTGCAAACATTGATGCACAGCGAGCAAGTTTAGGTGCTGTACAGAACCGCTTTAGCTTTACAATTAACAACCTCGCAAACATTGAAGAAAATGTGTCGGCATCACGTAGTCGAATTCAAGACACTGATTTTGCTACTGAAACGGCTGAGATGACCAAAAATCAGATACTACAGCAGGCGGGTACCTCAATACTTTCACAGGCAAACCAAGTTCCACAGGCCGCTATTAGTTTATTAGGTGGTTAGTAACGAACAGTTTTAGTTAACTGCTAATAAGAAGCACATCTTTATAGATGTGTTTTTTTGTTTGTGATAAAAAGTAATATGCTTTGTTTGAATAAAAAAACTTTATTATATAAAAATTACATATTATTATGTTTTAAATTAGTCACTTAAGTGAGTTTGATAAATAACTTTAAAAATAAATCAAAATAACGCTAAAGATAAGTTTTCTCCTGCCGTTAACTTAACCAGTACAGAGCTTGAACATACAATTGTGACAGCTCTTGGTTAAATCTAAACAGTCACATTACGAAAGTAATCAGGAGTTTTATTATGATTTCAGTAAATACAAATGTATCTTCATTAAACGCTCAGCGTAACCTATCTACCTCAGGCTCTGACCTTGCAACGTCAATGGAGCGTTTATCATCAGGTATGCGTATCAACAGCGCAAAAGATGATGCGGCAGGCCTACAAATTTCAAACCGTTTAACATCGCAAGTAAATGGTTTAGCAGTAGCACAGCGTAACGCTAACGACGGTATCTCAATGGCACAAACTGCTGAAGGTGCAATGAGTGAGTCTACAAGCATATTACAACGTATGCGTGAACTAGCACTACAATCTGCTAACGGCTCAAACTCTACAGAAGACCGAGCGTCACTTCAAAAAGAAGTGGCAGCATTACAAACGGAACTTACACGAATTGCTGATACAACATCATTTGGTGGTCAACAGCTTTTAGATGGTAGCTTTGGCTCTAAATCATTCCAAATTGGTGCTAATTCTAACGAAACTATTAATGTGTCATTATCGAGCGTTGCAGCTGATAGTATCGGTTCTAAACAAGTTAATTTGCAAGGTGCTGCAGCTACAAGCAATAATAGTAGTTTTGGTCAAGCAAGTGTTGCTTCAGCAGGCGCATCGACGGTTACAGGTGTATCTGCTGCTACTTATACTATTTCTGGTCGTGACTCTGCTACTGTTAATATTGCTGAAGGCTCAACTGCAAAAGATGCAGCAGCTGCAATTAATGGTGTAACTGATTCAACCGGTGTATCAGCGCAGGCTAGAACAGAGGCAAACATTCAGCTTGGCTCTGCAGCTGGCTCTACTATTTCAGCAAAAGATTCATCAGTAAGTTTTGAGCTTAATGGTGAGAAATTAGCCTATGTTTCAACAGGAACAGTAGATGGTGATGAGCAAGCCATGGCTGAAGCCATCAATGCAAAAACTGATGATCATGGGGTTACTGCAACAATAGAAAATGGTGTTCTTTCTATATCAAATAACCAAGGTGAAGATATAAAATTGGAAGACTTTGATGATGGTGGTACTACTATGGAAGTTGATATTACACCTCAGGGATATGCTGGAGATGATGGTACAGCTGTTACATTAACTTCACAGTCTGCAACAGCTGATTCAACAGTGATTTCAGGAAGTATACAGTTAAACTCATCAGAGACATTTACAGTAGCGGGAGACTCGGCAGAGGTAGCGGCTGTTGCAAATGCAGTTGTTACAAGTAAATTAGCCGATGTAGATTCACTTGATATTACAAGCCAAAAAGGGTCGCAAGATGCTTTAGCAATTATCGATAACGCAATTGCTAATATCGATGCTCAGCGAGCTGGTTTAGGTGCGGTTCAAAACCGTTTTGACCATACTATCAGCAACCTTGCAAACATCTCTGAAAACGTATCGGCATCACGTAGCCGTATTCAAGATACCGACTTTGCAACCGAAACAGCTGAAATGACGAAAAACCAAATCTTGCAACAAGCAGGTACATCAATCTTATCGCAAGCGAACCAGTTACCACAAACAGCACTTAGCTTATTAGGTTAATAAGTTAAAAGTAATAGCTTAATGGTTAGCTAACTAATACATAAAGTCAGTATTAGTATTTTAAAAAAGGAGGTGGCTTTAGCTACCTCCTTTTGTGGTTTAAGAATATAAACTAAGCTATTGTTGGTTTAATTAAGTGAAAAATAGGAATCTGTTATGAATACAATTACTTCAAACGCAGAAATTACAACATTACCGACCCCCGTTGCTGGTGATGATAAGCAAGCGGGGCAAGCTGCTCGTTCTTTGACTGAGCGAGCGGTTGATGATGTAAAGCAGACGGAAGCACAAAATCAACAAAATTTACAGCAAAACCAATACAAAAATAACAATCAAGATGAAAAAGATCAGCCCTTAGAGCGCGAACAGCTAGAACAAATGGCGCAACAATTGCAGGACTTTATGGGTGAAATGAATCGCAGTTTGCAATTTAAAGTTGATGAAGATTCAGGCCGTGATGTAATCAAAGTGCTCGATAAAAACAGTGGCGAAGTAATTAAGCAATACCCTTCTGAGGAAGTCTTAAGCCTAGTTTCTAAACTGTCTGAATCTGCCGGTATTTTGATTGATCAAACGGTTTAGTCGGTAGTTGTAATTACTAATACTAAGTTAGTTTATTTTTGAGTATTTAAAGAGGTGAAGTATGTCTATTACATTTAATGGGTTAGGTTCTGGGTTAGCAGTATCAGATATTGTTGATGCACTCGTTAATGCAGAACAAGCACCTGCTGAAGCTCGTTTAAATACTACAGAAAGTAAGTTAACTACGGATATTTCAGCTGTTGGGGCATTAAAATCTGCACTTGAAAAAGTACAAACCTCAATGGAAGCATTGGGTGATAGTGATAACTATCAAAAGCGAACTGCATCTGGCAATGATGATTTTATATCTATTAGCTCAGATAAAGACGCTCAGCCAGGCAGTTACAATGTAAAAGTAGACGCATTAGCACAAGCTCATAAGTTATCTTCCCCTGCATTTGCAGCAGACGAGGCAATTGGAGCTGGCGTAATTACAATCGGTTCTGGTGCAAATAGTTTCTCTACTGTTTTATCGGCTACAAACACGTTAGAAGATTTACGAGACCAAATTAATAACGGCCCTTTTACTGGCAGTGATAGTAATGACTCTGTTGTGGCAACTATAGTCACGAGTGATACCGGTCAGCATTTAGTGCTCACTAGTAAAGAAACCGGCGAAGACAACGCAATTACAATTACCGTACAAGACGATGACGGTAATAATACTGATACAGGCGGGTTATCTCGATTAGCTTATGATGTATCAGACGCAGACCCTGCTAACCACACAACTAATTTAACACAAGTTAACGCTGCTCAAAATGCACAAATAACAATTGATGGTACGTTGACGGTATCAAGCAACACTAATGAATTTAGTAACGTGATTGATGGCGTGGATATAACAGCTAAAAAACCGCACGATACCGACGACGACATAAGCGACATATCAATTACCGAAAATAATAATAATATTAAAACAGGTTTAAATAGTTTTATCAGTAGCTACAATGAGTTGTTAGAGCTTAGTAATAACTTGGGTGCATCGAGTGCGGATGGCGCAGGTGTTATGGCTGGTGACTCACTACTTCGTGGTGTTATGTCAAAGCTTCGAAGTGAAATAACGGAATCAGTTGATTTAGGCGATGGTAATTCGTTATCACTTTCGCAATTAGGTGTCGAAACAGACCGCTACGGTGTTTTAACGCTAAATACAGAAACACTCGATGAGCAAATAGATGCAGATGTAAATTTAGTGCAGCAGTTTTTTGTTGGTGATGACGATGATGGTTTTGCGCAGTCTTTTGATGAGCTAATGAGCTTTTATACAGATTCTGACGGCATTATTCAAAACCGAATAGACAGTAAAACAAATCAGCTAGACGATTTAGATGATGATCGCTTGGATCTTGCCAGTAAAATGGAGTCGCTATCTTCTCGATTATATGCTCAATATAATGCGATGGATTTATTAGTGGCGAGCCTTAATAACACCAGCAGTTATGTTCAAGCTCAATTAGAGAATATGCCAGGCGTAGTAAGAGATAACTCTTAGTAGATAAATGTAATATTAAATTAATAGCTAAATTAAGAAAGCATAAAAAAACCGTTATTTAAAACGGTTTTTTTGTGTTTTCTATTTGAGTAGATTTTAGCGACTTGCTTTATAAGCTTTAATCGCCTTACCTGATTTTTTATGTTTAATAATAGCTTTAGATGACTCGTTTTTTGCACTATTCGCTTTTACTAAAATGGTATTTATACGAAGCTGAATTAATTCTAATTGCTCTGCACTTGGGCCGTCGCTGCTTTCGCACCATTGCTTTAGTTCAACATTTAAAGTGTCTAAAAGAGGCTGAGCTTCATCTGCATTATCATCATTTACTAACACTTCAATATTACTAAGCAACGTTTGTATGAGCTCAGAGTAGTTGGTTAGTGGCTCTGAAGATGTTGGCGAGTCCATAATTTAAATTAAACCGCAGGGCTGCGTTGATCTAGTGGAATGTTATCCCAGCCTTCTTTAATTTCTTTAACAATACTTGATACTTCCACAATTGCTTCAATATCGTTGTTTATGTTCGCTTGCGTTAAACGGCGTTGGCAGTAGTCGTACAGTGCCAATAAATTGTTAGAAATACTAGGGTCTTGTTCTACTTCTAAATTAAGTGCGTCTTGCAGTGCACCAAATAATAAAACACAGGCCGAAATATTTTCACCTTTTTTTTGTATTTCTTTGCGCTCAATAAACCCTTTAGTTGCTGCTAAGCGACCGATGATATTACTGAATATAAGGTTTATTTGTTCGTAAGGGGCCATTTCGGCAATGCTGCTAGCACGAACTTGACCGTATTTTTTTAATGATACGTGAGCCATGAAGATAATCCTAAATAAAATATACTTGTGAAGATAACCAAGCAAATTGAGTGCCACTAATCTTATATGTATCGGCTATTAAACTATATTCTTTAGTTTATATTAGTTAAAGTTTAAAAAAATAAAAAAGTTATTTCCATGTCAATGTAACTCAGCTTGTAACGTTGGCCTATAAAATGCTTAATATTCTGGCTTTTCATATCGCATAGCTGGCGTGTAATACATACTAAAGGAGAGGTTGTTGTGGATACTACTAATTTAGAGCTCCAAAAAATGATTCTTAAAGCGACATTGATATCCAATTTAGAACTATTAAAAGAAAAAATGCCAAATGTTTATAATACTTTTAAGAATTTTGAGGTGGAAAATTTAGGCGTTGCTTTAGATGAATTCGGGCAAGTGAATTTAATTAATAATAATGAATTTACTTATAGAGAGCCACCAAGTGAATTAGCTGTAAAGCAAGTTGAGTTGTTTTTACAAGAACCTGCATATCATCATTACGGTATCGCACATGAATCAGATGAACATAATCATTTTAAACATTCTACTGTACTTAAGAAGATTTATAATAACCGGGTAGAAGCTGTAGGGAGTGAGTTACCGAAACCTACCAATGAGGAACGTTTAGATTTCATTTGCTTCTTTGGAGCTGGATTAGGGTATCAAATAGAAGAGTTAATTCGGAAAAAAAAGTTATTAAATGTTTTTTTATTTGAACCAAATAATGCTGTTTTTTATGCAATGTTACATTGTGTTGAACTTAGGCCTCTATTTGAACATTGTACTAATCAAGGCGGGACTTTTTCATTATGTATTGGTGGTAACGAGTATAATGCTGTAAATGAAATATCCACGCTGTTAAATAAGCAGGGTCATTTTAACTTAAGTTTAATGTATTTCTTCAAGCATTACGATAGCCCTTTAATGGATAAGGTAGCTGAAAAAATAAAAGAAGTTGCTCATAGGTGGCATAGTGGGTGGGGTTTTTTTGAAGATGAGATTATTGGTATTTCTCACACCATATCTAATCTGAAGTTGCAATTCCCAGTTTTAAAGAAAGCAAATACGTTTAAGAATTGTATAAAAGAGGCGCCGGTATTTATTGTTGCTAATGGACCGTCACTTGACTTAGCAATTGATTTTTTAAAAGCCAATAAAGAGGATATTATAATCATTTCGTGTGGTACCGCTTTAAAGGCGCTGCTAGTTAATGATATCAAGCCTGATATGCATATTGAGATGGAGCGAGTTGCTATATTAGACGAATTTGTAAGGGTTGTTGAGAGAACGGATGAAGTAAATATTAAGTTAAATGATTTAAATATCATTGCATTAAATACTGTATATCATGGAATATTATCTCGCTTTAAGGCTGCTTTTCTTTTAAATAAAGTTAACGATGCTGGAGGATGTTTAATTAAAGGGTTAGATAAAGAGTCAAAATACTCAAGGCCTTTTTATACAAACCCTACAGTGACAAATGCCGCAGTGGCCGTCGCTGTAGAGTTAGGTTTTGAGTTATTGTACTTTATTGGAATGGATTTTGGTTTTGTTTCTGAAAAGTACCATCACTCAAAGCATAGTATTTTTTTCGATAAAGACTTCAAACATAAAGAACGTTTTGATGGTTTAATGAAAAATGAAAGATATGTCAAAGGGAATTTTAGGGACAGGGTCGGAACAACAAATACTTTCGATTCATCTAAATCTAATGTTGAATTACTGTTACAAGAACAAACACATGTAAAAGCATTTAATACTTCAGATGGCGCCTTTATTCAAAATACGGAAGCAAAAGACATAACAGATGTTAAAATAAGCAAAAAATTAATAGATAAAAATAGCAAAGTAAAAGAGCTTCTCTGCAATGCTTCATCTTCAAAGGGTCTAGCGGTGAGTGATGTATTGTTACAAATAAACGATGTCCAATTAAAAACAAAGCATACTTTAGAGCAACTTCTCAGCTTTACTTCTATTTACTTTGATACTAGGGAGAATCTTTCGTCCGCATTTTTAGCTCAAAATAAAATGCTTTTAGAAATACAGAATAAAGACGAAATGACTTTCTGGCTCGTACAAGGCTCATTTAAATATTTCCAAGCTTACATAATGTCTAACATATATTATTATAGCAACCAAGGCAAACGCACTGAATTTATGAATACCTCTATTGATATTTTTCATCAACATATTGTGGATATTTATCTTGAGTTGATTGAAAGTTATGATAAACCAGCTAAATATTAAGACAAGAGATATAGCGGCAATTTAAAGTTTAGTGGAACACTTAAATTAACTTTAATCATAAATTCATACGATTGATTTTTTATAGCGATGTCTGTTTTTTGGCGTTTATGTCAAAAAACTGCCGCTATCACTTGCATCCATGCTGAACTGGCTTACAATTTAACTAATTATACAAATTAGTGAAAGTACGGCTCGCTAAATATGATCTTGATTTTAGATAATAATAACAACCGCGCAATAGGATTAAATGCTTCACTTGGCTTTATTGGTGAAGCTGTACAACTATTAAGCGAAGACTGCTTTGAACAAGAATGCAAAAAATATCAGCAGCAAGAATGCATGATTATTTTAGGAGCGTTGCAATCACTTGACCACGAAAGCTTAATTAAACGCTATCCAACATTACCGTTTTTATTGATTGGCGAAACGCTAAAACCACTATTAAGTATCGCTAATGTGGTGGGGCTTATTTGCGAGCCATTTAATCACGAAGTGACAACTCAGTTACTTCACGATTGCCAGCAGTATCAGCGCATGTTGCCAAATGAGCATAAGCATTCTAAACCACATAAAATTTTTGATGGACTAGTTGGTGAAACAGAGGCCGTAAAAGATGTTCGCTTTTTAATTGAACAAGTGGCAAAAACCGATGCTAATGTTTTAATTTTAGGCGAATCAGGCACTGGTAAAGAAGTGGTTGCCCGTAATGTACACCTGCTTTCAAAGCGAATTAATGGACCGTTTGTACCTGTAAACTGTGGTGCTATTCCGGCAGAGCTGCTCGAAAGTGAACTATTTGGCCACGAAAAAGGCGCGTTTACTGGTGCTATATCGGCTCGTAAAGGGCGCTTTGAACTAGCTCAAGGTGGGACGCTATTTTTAGATGAAATAGGCGATATGCCACTGCAAATGCAAGTTAAGTTGCTGCGAGTATTGCAAGAACGCAGCTACGAACGTGTTGGTGGTACAAAGGCAATCCAAGCTGATGTACGCGTTATTGCGGCCACGCATCGTAATCTTGAAACAATGATTGAAGAGGGTAGTTTTAGGGAAGATTTATATTACCGTTTAAATGTATTCCCTATCGAAAACCCATCGCTGAGTGAACGAGCTGATGATATTCCGCTGCTTTTAAAAGAGTTAATGCGCCGTGTTAACGACCAGACTGGTTCTACCGCTAAGTTTACAGAGCGCGCAGTTGAGAGCTTAAAAGAACATGCTTGGCCTGGTAATATTCGTGAGCTTGCTAACTTAGTGGAACGTATGGTTATTATGTTCCCTGACAAAGTGGTCGATATTCCTGATTTACCTAACAAATATCGTTACATTGAAGTTGAAGCCTACGAGCCAGAATACCCTGAAGAGTTAATGGAAAAAGACGCCTTTAACGATATATTTAGCACAGGCTTTAGTGATTACGAAAGTGAGCCAGACGCTGAGTTTAGCCAAACGGGTAGTGGGCTATTACCTGATGATGGTATTGAACTTAAAGATTATTTAGCAGAGCTTGAAATTAGCTTAATTACCCAAGCGTTAGAGCGCTATGATTACGTTGTAGCTCGCGCTGCAGAGATATTAGGGGTTCGCAGAACAACACTCGTTGAGAAAATGAAAAAGTATAATCTTTCACGAGATTAGAAGTACGAAAATGGTGAAATACTTTTCGTTATTTATTATTCATTTGTGATCAATCACTTTACGGGCTTTGCCCGTCACGCAAGCATGGCGTCTACAAGATAACCCAAACTTAAACCTTGGCGGTAGACGCTGAGTTTGCTCGCGTGAAAAGCGTAGCTTTTAATCATTTAAATAAAACGTTATTTCACAAAGAGAAAAACGAAGGTAAATGAGAAACCATAGTCAATTTACGCTTTACTTCTCTAAAGCGCAGCCTCTCTTAACCTCTTTGTGAACTAATCACTTTTATGGTTATAAATCACTTACTCACTAAAAGTCTTAATAATTTCTTCTTTCCTAAAACAATCATTACTGTGATCGTTAACCATACCGCAGGCCTGCATATGCGCATATACCGTTGTTGGGCCTAAAAACTTAAAACCCCGTTTTTTTAAATCTTTAGCAAATGCAGTTGATGCCTCTGTAATTGCTGGGTAGTCCTCAGCGTTATTTAAATTACTTATAATCGGTTTATTATCGACAAACTGCCATTGGTAGTTACTAAAACTTCCAAATTCTTTTTGTATTTCTATAAAGCACTTTGCGTTGTTAACAGTTGCCGCAATTTTTAAGCGATTGCGCACAATACCCTCATCAAGCATTAATCTCTCAATGTCATCTTGTGTGAGTTGTGCCACTTTATCTACATCAAAATTAGCAAATGCTTTTTTATAACCGCTGCGCTTTTTTAAAATTGTGTACCAGCTTAAGCCGGCTTGCGCTGATTCAAGAGTGATAAATTCAAACAGCTTTGTATCATCATAAAGAGGGACGCCCCATTCTTCATCATGGTAAATAACGTAGTCGGGTTTAGTGGTGTCGAGCCACGGGCAACGGCACTTTTTTTGCTCACTCATTATTATTCCTTTTTGTGTGCGTCATTTTTATGTCGCTCAAATTATTGATGTAACTTAATGATAAGTATGTAAATAAATTTTGGTATAAATCGTGCATTTAGACATGTATCTACATCAATTCGAGATTTGATTATGGCCCTTGCTAGCGTGCTAAAACCACAGTTTTTTTCTGCAAATCAGTATAACCCATGTTTACTTCAAGAGGAGTACATTGGTGAATTAAGCGATCTGCGCAAGCAAGCAAGTTGGCTTTCGCATTTGGTTGATACCATGCCAGCAGGCGTGGTTGTACTTGATGGCAAAGGGTTGATTGCAAAAGCGAATCAAATAGCGATTGATATGCTTGGCGAGCCACTTGAAGGCGAACGCTGGTTTAATGTTATTCAGCGCTCTTTTAGGCCACATCAAGATGATGGCCATGAAGTGTCTTTAAAAGACGGACGCCTAATAAAACTTGATATTACTGCTTTAGCACCAGAGCCTGGGCAACTTATTTTAATGACGGATTTAACCGAAACTCGCCGCTTACAAAAACGTGTTGCACATATGCAGCGATTAAGCGCGCTGGGCAAAATGGTTGCATCATTAGCGCATCAAGTCCGTACGCCGCTCTCAGCCGCTATGCTTTATGCTGCTAATTTAGGGTCAAAGCGCTTACCCGAAGCATCTCGCGATAATTTTCAAACAAAGTTAATGTCGCGTTTAAAAGATTTAGAAACTCAAGTAAACGACATGCTGTTATTTGCTAAAAGTGGCGATCAGCAAGTTGTTGAGCAAGTTTCAATGCAGCAGCTTTTAACCGAAGTTAAAGCAGGTGCTGATGCGATGGTCGCACTTAATGAAAGTGAGCTAGATGTAAGCTTACCAGAACCCGATGTACAAATAGTTGGTAATAAAACGGCATTGGCCAGTGCTATTCAAAATCTAGTGCACAATAGTATTCAAGTTATTGGCGGTGGCGCAAAAGTAAAAATTAGCGCACAAAGAGATTTAAAAGATTTAGATATGGTTCGTATTAGTGTGAGCGACAATGGCCCAGGTGTTGATTTAAGCCAAAGCGATAAAATTTTTGAACCATTTTTTACTACAAAAAGTCAGGGCACAGGTTTAGGGCTTGCTGTAGTGAGTTCGGTGGCTAGTGCGCACCAAGGCCGTGTTGATGTGACTAATAATACGCATGGTGGTGCCTGCTTTAGCTTGTTACTGCCTATTAAGGCAACATCTAAATTAGAGGGGTCATTATGAGTAACACTATTTTAGTTGTCGAAGATGACGCAGGGCTTCGTGAAGCCTTAATAGATACCCTTGAAATGTCGGGTATTGAATGTGTTGCAGCGAGCAGTGCTGAGCAAGCAATGTTACTGCTTAAAAAAGATCAATTTTCGCTTGTTGTAAGCGACGTGCAAATGGGCGCAATGAGTGGACTTGATTTACTACGCAGTATTAAATTAAACCACCCTGATTTACCTGTATTGATGATGACGGCGTATGCCACAATTGACGATGCGGTAGAGGCCATGCGCCTAGGTGCAATTGACTACATGGCAAAACCATTTGCACCTGAAGTGCTGTTAAATATGGTGAGCCGTTATTTGCCTGAAAAAGCAAAAGAAACCGACGGCCCCGTTGTTGCTGATCCAACTAGTATTCAATTATTGGAGCTTGCAAGTAAAGTAGCACGCTCTGATGCAAGTGTAATGGTACTTGGCCCAAGTGGTTCGGGTAAGGAAGTACTTGCGCGTTATATTCATGATAAGTCGAGCCGATGTAATGAGCCATTTGTAGCGATTAACTGCGCGGCTATTCCTGAAAATATGCTCGAAGCCACGTTATTTGGTTACGAAAAAGGGGCTTTTACGGGGGCGATTCAAGCATGTCCGGGTAAGTTTGAGCAAGCACAAGGCGGCACTATTTTACTTGATGAAATTACTGAAATGGACTTAGGGCTACAAGCTAAACTTTTACGCGTACTGCAAGAGCGTGAAGTAGAGCGTTTAGGGGGGCGTAAAACAATTCAGCTCGATGTACGTATTTTGGCAACCAGTAATCGTGATTTAAAAGAAGCCGTGTCTGAAAATCAGTTTAGAGAAGATTTATATTACAGGCTTAATGTTTTTCCACTTATGTGGCGACCATTGTGCCAACGCCCTGGCGATATTATTGTATTGGCTAAGCATTTAATTGAGCGCCATATAAGTAAAAGCAAAGAGCCTATGGCGTATTTAGATAAAGCTGCTGAGCAAAAGTTACTGGCTCACGCGTGGCCTGGTAATGTGCGCGAGCTTGATAATGTTATACAGCGTGCACTTATACTGCGAAGTGGCGATACAATAAACGAGCATGCTATTTTTATCGAAAACTTAGTATCTAATAACTTTGTTATGGAGCCTTCATTGGCACCGGCGCAAACCGTATCGCCAACAGAATTAGCTCATGCAGATAAAGGTGTTGATAAAAGCACGTTAAGCTCTGCATATTATGATGAAAAATTGCATGCTGAGGATGAGCCTAATCAAGGTTTGCTAGCGGCAGATACCGGTAGCTATAAAGATGAGCTTAAAGACAAAGAGCATCGTATTATTTTAGAAACCCTTGCACGTTGCCAAGGTAAGCGTAAAGACGTTGCTGAAACGTTGGGTATAAGCCCACGAACTTTACGTTATAAACTAGCGCAAATGCGCGATTTAGGTATTTCACTTCCTGCATAACCTCCTATAAACCCTAAGTTTGCGCTGCGAGCTTAGGGTTGTCAAAACTCTGACTCACACAAATTAAAGTTAACCCATTGTATTTTAATGATTAATTATTTGGCATGCTTTGTGCTTTATTACTTATAAGAGTTCACTGCGTGTCAGAGATAAATTATGAAAATTCAAAACAGTGCTGTATTTCAAGAAATGCAATCAATGGCTTTAGAAGCCGGCCGTAATAATCAAACTAATAAACTGCCAACTCAGGTGCAGTCTACTTCTACAGCACAATTTGGCGACATGCTAAGTGATGCAATAAATTCAGTGCACGGATTACAACAAGATGCCGCGCAAAAAGTAACAGCGGTTGAGATGGGGGATCGAAGTGTATCCCTTGCTGAGGCGATGATTGCTTCTCAAAAATCGTCAGTTGCTTTTGAGGCTACAGTACAGGTTCGTAATAAACTTGTTGAAGCTTATAAAGAAATCATGAACATGCCTGTTTAATTAGGTAGTGGAGAATTATTGTGGCGCAATCTAACCAATCTACAGACCTAGCACTTGCTGGTGGCGGTATTGACCAAAGTGGTGGTGATGATCAACAAGAACAAAAGTCAGGCTACTTAAGTGCTTTAAATGGTGTTGATGTATTGCGCCAAGTAACATTGGTTATAGCATTGGCTATTTGTTTAGCTATCGCGATTTTTATTATTATTTGGGCTCGTCAGCCAGATATGCGCCCGTTAGGCAAAATGCAAACAGAAGAACTTATTCAAACATTAGACTTTTTAGATGCGCAAAAAATTGAATACCAACTAGATGGCAATGTTGTATCGGTTGATGAAAGCGAATACCAAAACATTAAATTGCTAATGACCCGCGAAGGGTTAGAGCAAGGCCCTGCATCTGGCTCTGACATAATTATGCAAGATATGGGCTTTGGTGTAAGCCAACGCTTGGAGCGTGAACGTTTAAAACATGGTCGTGAACAGCAATTAGCACGCACCATTGAAGAGCTAAATAACATTACTCGCGCCAAAGTATTGTTAGCCATCCCTAAAGAAAACGTATTTGCCCGCAGAGAGAAAAAACCATCCGCTACTGTTGTATTAACACTTAAGCGTGGCCGCTCACTTGACCGTGAAGAAGTAGACTCTGTTGTTGATATGATTGCTTCTGCAGTACAAGGCTTAGAGCCTGCACGTGTTACAGTCACTGACCAAAATGGTCGATTATTAAATTCAGGTTCGCAAAGCTCATTAGCAGCACGCTCTCGTAAAGAATACGATTTAGAACGTAAGCGCGAACAAGAGTATCTTGAAAAAATAGACAGTATTTTAATACCGGTTGTTGGGCTTGCAAACTATACAGCTCAAGTTGATTTGAGCATGGACTTTAGCTCAGTTGAGGAAACTCAAAAGCGTTATAACCCAGACCTACCAGCGGTTAGAAGCGAAACCACATTTGAAGAAAATAACATTGGTGGTTTAGCTGTTGGTATTCCTGGTGCGCTTACAAATCAGCCACCGCTAAACTCAAACATCCCTGAAGTTGCAGGACAAGGCGGCGCAGGCACAGCTACGTCACCAACACGTAGCCACAAAGAAGCAACACGTAATTATGAACTCGATACAACTATTTCTCACAAGCGCCAGCAAAGTGGTGTAATACGCAGAATAAGTGTGTCAGTTGCTGTTGACTATGTCCCTAAAGTGGGAGAAAACGGCGAAACAACTATGGCCCCGCGCTCGGTAGAGGCATTGTCAAATATTCGTCGCTTATTACAAGGTGGTGTAGGTTTTGATATGCAACGTGGTGATGCACTTGAAGTAGTAACAGTGCCGTTTGTACGTGAAGCAACAAATTTAGCAATAGAAGTGCCACTGTGGGAACAAGACTGGTTTATGAAAATAGCCCGCCTTGTACTAGGCGCCTTAGTTATAATTGTATTGATAATGGCAGTAGTAAAACCAATGCTTAAGCGCTTAATTTACCCAGACGATACACTAGAAGAATACGACGAAGATGCATTAAGTTCAGGCGTAGATATTGGCGACAATACACTTGATATGCTAAATAAAGACTTTGATTCTGCTTCGGTTGGTTTCTCAAGTGATGGTACACTGCAGTTACCGGATTTACATGGCGACGAAGATTTACTCAAAGCAATTCGTGCCCTTGTAGCTAACGAACCAGAACTATCATCACAAGTAGTGAAAGCGTGGTTAACAGAAGATGACTGATCAAGAACAAAAACAACTCCCGCCAGCCTTTGATGTTGATAAGCTAGATGGGGTAGATAAAGCTGCTATATTACTTTTGAGTTTATCAGAAGAAGATGCCGCGCAAATCCTTAAACACTTAGAACCTAAACAGGTGCAAAAAGTGGGTATGGCAATGGCTGGGCTACAGGATTTATCTCAAGCTAAAATTAGCGCTGTACACAACTTGTTTATAGAACAAATTCAAAGCTTTAGTACCATTGGTTTTCAGTCAGAAGACTTTATTAAAAAAGCGCTTACAGCAGCACTTGGTGAAGACAAAGCCGCTAGCCTTATTGACCAAATTGTTATGGGCTCAGGTGCTAAAGGCTTGGATTCATTAAAATGGATGGACTCTAAGCAGGTAGCAAACATTATTCGTAATGAGCATCCGCAAATTCAAACCATTGTATTATCGTATTTAGAGCCAGAACAGTCAGCTGAGATTATTGCTCAGTTCCCTGAAAAAGTGCGTTTAGATTTAACAATGCGTATTGCAAACCTTGAAGAAGTTCAGCCAGCAGCACTGCAAGAGCTAAACGAAATTATGGAAAAACAATTTGCCGGCCAAGCAGGTGCACAAGCCGCTAAAATGGGTGGCTTAAAAGCAGCTGCAGATATAATGAACTACCTAGATACCAATGTAGAAGGGCAGTTAATGGACTCTATTCGTGAGCATGACGAAGAGATGTCGCAGCAAATTCAAGACTTAATGTTTGTGTTTGAAAACTTAATGGATGTTGAAGACCGTGGTATTCAAGCAATCCTGCGAGAAGTACAACAAGACGTATTAATGAAAGCAATTAAAGGCACCGACGAAGCCCTTAAAGATAAGATACTGGGCAATATGTCTAAGCGTGCAGCCGAAATGCTTGCTGATGATTTAGAAGCTATGGCACCTGTTCGTATAAGTGAAGTAGAAGCGGCGCAAAAAGAGATTTTATCAACAGCGCGTCGTTTATCTGACTCAGGTGAAATTCAGCTGGGCGGCGGCGGTGGCGAGGAGTTCTTGTAAACCATGAGCAAACTCAAAGGGCGCACACTTCGGGCTGATGAAGCAGATGAATTATTAAAAAACTGGGCTATTCCAGATGTAGCACCAGATGAGAGCAGCTTTGGCAATCGCTCTACAGCTTACGGTACACCGCTTAGTGATCTGTATAAAAAAGAATTAGCTGAAGAAATGCCAATTGATGAGCCACAAGAACCAGAATTGCCTGCGCTTACTATGGTTGAGCTTGAACGCATTAGGCAAGACGCCTACGAAGAAGGCCTCAAGCAAGGTCATGAGCAAGGCTACATAGACGGTTTTGAAAAAGGCGTTGGCGAAGGCAAAGAGGCTGGCTACAAAGAAGGCTTAGAGCAAGGTAAAACCAAAGGCCTTGATGACGTAAAACCATTAATTGAAGAGCAGTTAACAAGTTTAAAAACTATTTTAGAGGGACTTACTGCACCGCTAGATAAAGTCGATGAACAAGCTGAAAAGCAATTAGTACAACTTGCTAGCATGTTAGCGGAAGCTGTTATTTATCAAGAAGTAAAAACATCGCCAGATGTGATCTTACATACGTTAAAGCAAAGTATAGATTCTCTTAATGCCGAGCAAGAAAAAGTACGAATTCATTTAAACCCCGAAGATTTAGAGCTCATAAAAGAGAGTTACGGTGAACAAACCATTATTGATAATAACTGGCAATTAATGGCAGAGCCCACTCTTGAGCGCGGTGGCTGTGAAGTTAAAACAGCGCAATCATCACTCGATATGACCCTTAAAACACGTGTCAAAGAAACGTTGGATAGTTTTTTGCATAATAGTGGTATCTAACTATTTTATTGGCGTGTTATGTCAACTCAACGTGCACCTTTAAGCGAACGCTTATCTCAATATCAACAACATATAAAAACCCCAGCGCCTGCTGTGGCAGGTATTTTAACGCGTGTTGTTGGCCTTACCCTTGAGGCTAGAGGTTTACGTGCTCCCGTTGGTAGCCAATGTAAAATAGAAACTATGAACGGCTTTGTAGACGCCGAAATAGTCGGTTTTAACGATCAAACTTTGTACTTAATGCCTAATGATCATATCTCTGGTGTACTTCCTGGTGCGCGTGTAATTCCTCAAGTTAATAACTTAGGTTTACCTGTAGGGATGAGTTTACTAGGGCGCGTGGTTGATGGCTTAGGGCGACCGCTAGATGGCCTTGGTAAAATTAATGCTGAGCATCATTTAAAGTTTGCACAAAATACTATAAACCCGCTTTCAAGAAGACCAATCACTAAGCCTATGGATGTAGGTGTGCGTGCTATTAACTCGGTTATTACAGTAGGGCAAGGCCAGCGCATGGGCTTGTTTGCAGGCTCTGGTGTGGGTAAATCAGTACTTCTCGGTATGATGACCCGAGGTAGCGAAGCCGATGTAATTGTTGTTGGCTTAGTGGGGGAGCGTGGTCGCGAAGTAAAAGAATTTATTGAAGAAATACTCGGTGTAGAGGGGCGCAAACGTTCAGTTGTTGTCGCAGCGCCCGCTGATTCATCACCGCTTATGCGTTTAAAAGGCTGTGAGAGCGCTGTAACTATTGCAGAGTATTTTAGGGATCAGGGTTTAAACGTATTATTGTTACTCGATTCGGTAACGCGTTATGCAATGGCGCAACGTGAAATTGCACTTGCTGTAGGCGAGCCGCCTGCGACAAAGGGTTATCCGCCTTCGGTGTTTGCTAAATTACCTGCGCTGGTGGAACGTGCTGGTAATGGCGGTGAAGGCCAGGGTTCAATTACCGCCTTTTTTACGGTGTTGAGTGAAGGCGATGATATGCAAGACCCTATTGCTGATGCAGCGCGAGCTATTTTAGATGGCCACATTGTATTATCGCGTGATTTAGCCGACAGCGGGCACTATCCCGCCATAGATATAGAAAAATCGATTTCGCGTGTTATGCCTCAAGTCGTTTCTGAACCACACATGCAACAAGCCCGTGTACTTAAGCAAGTTTATTCAATGTATCAACAAAACAAAGATATGATTACTTTAGGTGCTTATCAAAAAGGGACCGATCAAATGCTCGACCAAGCCATAAATATGATGCCAAGAGTAAATGCATTTTTACAACAAGGTATGCGAGATGTCATTAGTTACGATGATGGTCTGCAAGGTCTTGCTCAGTTACTAGGACAAGCATAATGGCTAAAAATAAACTCGATTTATTGCTCAAAATTGAAAATGATAAAGAAGAAAATTTGCGCATGAGTTACTTACAAGCCAATCAAAATTTGCAAGCAAATCAACAAAAGCTGCAAGGCTTAAATAACTTTAGACTTGAATATTCTCAACAGTTACACCTAAAAGGTAAGTCGGGTTTATCTAGTGCAGGGTTTGGTCAGTACCATGCTTTTATAGCTAAAATTGAAGAGGCAATTCGCCAACAAGCAAGTACAGTAAATACCGCTAAGCAAGTTGTTACTCAACGTAAAACGCTATGGCTTAAGCAGCAAATTAAAGCTAAAGCAGTTGCCAAATTAATCGAGAATCAAAAACTTAAAGCAAATGCATTAATGGCTAGAAACGAGCAAAAAATGTTAGATGAGTTTTCAGCTAATCAGTTTTTTCAACGTCGGAAAGCTTTGTAATTCAGGCACGTTAATTGCTTTGTTACTTAGTGGTATTTAACTTTTGGCGGTATGCGGTGGCATATTGCCGTAATGGTATTAGGTGATTTATGGCGATGAATAACATTTCGTTTTTAGTTTCTTCTGAAAAAGATTCACTGTTAGCTTTTAAAGACAATAGCTTAGCTAATGGCGAAGGAAATTTAGGCGAGGAATTTTTAAGCCAGCTAAACGAAGCGCATAACTCTATGGGGCCTTTGCTTAAGGGCAATAAAAATCCCGATGCCGAAAACTCGATTGCCATACCTAAGCATAAACAGCCAGAAGAAAATGAAAATCTGAGCGTAAAGCTAGATGAAATAACAACAGACGAAGTTACTTTTTTATCTGTTGAGATGCTTGATCAAATTAATTCAGCACAAGCAATGAGCACCTCGATTAATAAGCCGTTCGATGCAACTAAAAGTATAGAATTAGAAGATGCAGAGTTAGAAACCACCTCAGTAATTTTATCTGCTAATACAAGTGATGAAGTAACGACTGAAGAAGCGAATACAGCGAGTGTAGTGCAAAATCCAATTGCCACTAATGTAGACTCTAAAACGGCTAAATTAATTGATTCAAAAAGCGATAACTTAAGCTCACTACCTTTGAACTCTTTACCATTAAATGAAGGCAAGCATCGGAAAAGTGGTGTTGCTGAAGCTATTGAAGGGCCATTAAATTCTATAAATAAAAAGCCCGATGACAGCCCTGGCGCTACAGTAGAAAAACCTGAATTTGCATTAATGAGTTCTAAAGAGCAGCTAGGACAAAATAAGTCTGCTGATAAAAATAATATAGTTTTGCCAACACCCACCGACAAAGCGGGTGTTACTCAGTCTCCTTTAGCCACAACTGAAGGTGATAATAATGCAGCAATAGATACGTTAATGACTAAAGATGCGAGCTTAATTAAAGCTAATAGTGTTATTGCTAGTTTAACGCCTGAGCAGCGCTCACAACTTAACGCGCAAGTTAAGGTATTAGAGAACGCTGATTCAACAAATAGCGCAACTAGTAACACTTCAAATCTTAAGCAAATGCTAGCACAATTTATTACTGATAACGAAAAAGCGCAAAGCACGGTAACAAAACACTCTTTTAGCGCAGAAATAAATTCACTTAATACAACTGAAAAACAAAGTTTATTAACGCAATTAAACGCATATATTAAAACAGAGCAGCCTAAAGGCGAGCAGTTGTCAGTGCTTAAGCAAACAGTTAATGAGTTAAAAGCTTCTATTGAAATTGGGCTTGCTGATACCGCTAAATCAGACTCGAAAACGTTTGTGGCCTCAGAGACTCCTAATACAGTATATGATCCACAAAAGTTAAGCTTAAAGGCATCTACAAACGAAGGCGCGGATATTAATAAAGCTGTAGCAACCTCAGCTAAGCGTGATGATTTATTAAAATCACTTGAAGAGTTACAAAAAGATGGGCTTAGAAAAACAACGGCAGAACAAACGCCTGCACGTGTAGCACAAGTATTTACGCAAATTACAGCCGCTTTAAATACTCAGCAAACGAGCACATTAAGCCAATACGACTCATTAAGTTACGAGCAGAGCTTACTTGATACCCAAATAATTCAAACTCAACAATTACAAAGTACATCACAAGTTAAGCAAGTAAGTATTGATCCAGGTGTAATGCAGGCAATTAATATTGTTAAAAGTGATGCAGCTAAATTACTGCAAGAGCGCGTTAGCTCAATGTTGAGCATTAATAATAAAGAAGCAGAAATTCGCCTCGATCCTCCAGAAATGGGCAGCATGCAAATACGTATTCGTAGCGATGCAGAACAAGCACATATAAACTTTGTTGTACAAAACCAGCAAGCCAAAGAAGCGCTTGAGCAATCAATGCCGCGCTTACGTGAAATGTTAGCGCAACAAGGGCTAGAGCTTGGTGAAAGCACTATTTCTTATGGGCAATCAGGTGGTGAAACAGCTGAGCAAAGTGAGAGTGGAGCCCAAGGTAATTTGGCTAATAATAAGTCAGTTAATGATGAAAATGACGAGCAAGCAAATAACACTGCACAAAGTTCTCGACAACAAACTTCATCATCAATAGATTACTATGCCTAAGTACTGCTATTATAATAGTTAAAACAAGCAAGTACCTTTGCGATTAAAGGAATCATGATGGCTGAAGAAGCAAGTTTAGAAATCGAAGAAACCGGTAAAAGTAAAAAGAAACTAATAATAATCATAGTAGCTGTACTACTTATTGCAGGTGGTGCTGCGGGTTACTTTTTTATGTCAGGTTCGGATGCGCCAGTTGAAACCTTAGATGAAGAGACTGCGATGTCGACTGATGCTGCTCCTGCAGCTTCTGGTTCATCAGCAGAAGTTGGTAGTGCTTTATATGTTGCTATGCCACGCCCATTTGTATTTAACGTGCCTGGCTCAAGTCGCGATAGAATTGTACAAATTAAAGTACAATTATTAGTACGTGGCGAAGTAAATGAAGAAACAGCCAAAAAACATATTCCACTAATAGAAGGGACGCTATTAAGCGTATTTTCTACTACAACTGCTGATGAGTTAAGTACGAGCTCTGGTAAAGAAACACTTCGTTTTTCTGCACTTGAAAAGGTACAAAAAGCCTTAATGGATGTTGAAGGCAGTAAAGTAATTGAGCGGGTATTGTTTACCGGCTTTGTGATGCAATAAGGGGTTAGCGTGAGCGATTTATTATCCCAAGACGAAATTGATGCGCTATTACATGGCGTTGATGACGTTGAAGAGGAAGATATACACGAAGGTGAAGATGGCGGGGGAAGTACGCTTCAGTACGATTTTTCTTCGCAAGATCGGATCGTACGTGGTCGTATGCCGACGCTGGAAATTGTTAACGAACGCTTTGCTCGTCATATGCGAATTAGCCTATTTAATATGATGCGTCGCACCGCAGAGGTGTCTATTAACGGCGTGCAAATGATTAAGTTTGGCGAGTATATTCATACTTTATTTGTTCCAACCAGTTTAAATATGGTCCGTTTTAGGCCTTTAAAAGGCACTGGCCTGATTACCATGGAAGCACGACTTGTGTTTATTTTGGTAGATAACTTTTTTGGTGGTGATGGGCGTTATCATGCAAAAATAGAGGGCCGAGAATTTACCCCAACAGAGCGCCGGATTGTACAAATGCTCCTTAAAATAATCTTTGAAGATTATAAAGAAGCATGGGCACCGGTTATGGATGTATCGTTTGAATATCTCGATTCAGAAGTAAACCCAGCTATGGCGAATATTGTAAGTCCAACAGAGGTTGTGGTTATTAGCTCTTTTCATATTGAGCTTGATGGCGGTGGCGGCGATTTTCATATTGCACTTCCGTATTCGATGCTTGAGCCAATCCGAGAGCTTTTAGATGCGGGTGTTCAATCTGATACAGAGGATACCGACTTACGTTGGAGCAAAGCACTTCGCGATGAAATAATGGATGTTGAGGTTGATATGTCGACTCAGTTACTTGAAGTTGATTTGACCTTAAAGCAAATTATGGAATTAAAAGCAGGTGATATTATTCCGGTTGAAATGCCTGAGCATATAACCGTATTTGTTGAGGAACTCCCTACATTTAGAGCCAAGATGGGTCGCTCTCGCGATAATGTTGCGCTTCAAATTAGTGAAAAAATTAAACGACCTGATTCAGTTAAATCTGAGCTGCATGTATTTACCAAAGGCGGCAAGAAAATTGACTCAGATGCAGAATTAGCAGAACTAGAAGATGATTTACACCTCTCTGACGGTGTAGACTTAGACTGGTAATTGATTAAAAGGTTAAAAGTATGAGCGATGATCAAGACACAATGGATGAATGGGCAGCAGCATTAGCAGAAGCCGAAGGTCCAGATGATAGTGGCGAAGCACATGTTGCAGAGCTTGATGAGTTAAGTGATTCAAAACACGAAATGAGTGGTGATGAAAAACGAAAACTCGACACTATTTTAGATATTCCCGTTACTATCTCAATGGAAGTAGGGCGCTCTAAAATCAATATTCGTAACCTACTGCAACTTAATCAAGGCTCTGTTGTTGAGCTTGACCGTGTTGCGGGTGAGCCGCTAGACGTGCTAGTTAATGGTACTTTAATCGCTCATGGCGAAGTAGTTGTAGTAAACGACAAATTTGGTATTCGCTTAACTGACGTGATAAGCCAAGTAGAGCGGATCAAAAAATTACGATGAGCTTATTAGTTGCTTTAACGACTACCGTTTTTTCAAAAGCAGATGTGGCAACACCCACTGGGGATATACTCTCTATGGTGCTGTCGCTTGTAATGGTGCTAGTACTGATTATTGTACTGGCATTTTTTGTTAAAAAGCTTAACCCTAATTTAGCAAATAGTGATGAGTTTAAAGTAGTTAGAAGTCTACCTTTAGGTTCTCGCGAGCGTTTAATGGTTGTTGAGATAGATAATGCTCAGCATTTACTTGGTGTAACTCCCCACAGTATTAATTATTTACACAAGTTAGAAACCCCATTAAGTGAAAAAGAACTGCCTGAACTCGCTAAACGATTTGGTAAACTTTTAAACCCGCAATCAAACCAAAATAAAAAGAATTAAACCTATGACAAAGTGGCTGCTTATTATTTTTGCCATGGTGTTTGTACCAAATGTAAGTGCAGAAGGAATTGATGCCCTTACTATTACAACAAACGCTGATGGCACACAAGATTACTCAGTAACGTTACAAGTTTTAGCAATTATGACGGCGCTGAGTTTTATACCGGCCGCCATAATTATGATGACCTCTTTTACACGAATTATTGTTGTACTCGCCATTTTGCGCCAAGCAATTGGCTTACAGCAAACACCGTCAAATCAAGTGTTATTAGGTATGTCACTTTTTTTAAGTATTTTTATAATGGCGCCTATTTATCAGCAGGTAAACGAGCGAGCTATAGAGCCTTACTTAAATGAGCAGGTTACATCAGTAGAGGCTTTAGAGCTTGCTAAAGAGCCAATGAAAGCATTTATGCTTTCACAGGTGCGTTTAAAAGATTTAGAAACGTTCGCTAAAATTGCTGGTTACGATCAGCTAAATTCGCCACAAGATACGCCATTAATAGTGTTAATACCGGCCTTTGTAACCAGCGAACTGCAAACGGCATTTATAATTGGGTTTATGTTTTTTATCCCATTTTTAATTGTTGATTTAGTGGTCGCCTCGGTATTAATGGCGATGGGTATGATGATGCTTTCTCCCATGATAGTGTCCTTACCGTTTAAAATTATGCTGTTTGTACTTGTTGATGGTTGGAGCTTAGTGATGGGGACTCTAGCTAAAAGCTTTGGTTTAGGGACTTAGTATGCAAAGCATTAACATGACCCAACGATAGGAGTACAACATGGAACCGGAAATTTTTGTTGATATTCTAAGTGACGCGCTGTTTTTAGTTATTAAATTGGTGTCTGCAATTGTAGTCCCAGGCCTAATTATTGGTTTAGTGGTTGCTGTATTTCAGGCGGCAACATCAATCAATGAACAAACGTTGAGCTTTTTACCTCGTTTATTAATTACCATTAGTGCGCTAATTGTAGGTGGGCACTGGCTTACTCAAGAACTGATGGATTTTTTTACTCGCCTAGTATTACTTATTCCTGAAATTGCAGGTTAAACGTGGAATACCCCTTTGCTGTCGTTATTCAATGGTTGAGCGATTTTTTGCTGCCCCTGGTACGCATTAGCTCAATGATTATGATTATGGCTGGTTTAGGTGCTAAAAATGTCCCTACGCGTATAAAAATGGGGTTATCAGTTGTTGTAACTTTTCTTGTCGTTCCTGTTCTGCCGCCCGCTACATTCACTAATTTATTTTCGTTTGAGATGATTTTAGTCGTTATTCAACAAATGCTGATTGGTGTTGCTATTGGTTTTGCATCTATACTTTTATTAAATACCTTTGTTTTAGCAGGGCAAATACTTGCGATGCAAACCGGTTTAGGTTTTGCTTCGGTTATTGACCCCTCTAATGGCGCAAGCGTCCCAGCGGTTGGCCAGTTTTTCCTTATTTTGGCCACCTTGTTATTTTTTGCTTTTAACGGTCATTTAATGATGATTCAAATGGTGGTGCATAGCTTTCAAGTGCTACCTATTGATGGCACATGGTGGTCTGTAGATCATTACTGGGACATAGTGACTTGGGGCGGCTGGATGTTTACTACAGCACTGGTACTCTCACTTGCACCGCTTACCGCAATGCTCGTTATTAATATGTCGTTTGGGATTATGACGCGTGCAGCGCCGCAATTAAATATTTTCTCTATTGGTTTTCCGTTTACCTTGGTAGCGGGACTTATTATTATTTGGGCGACACTAGGTAACTTTGTTACTCAGTTTGAGTTTCAATGGTTAAAAATGGTTGAGCTAATGTGTACTTTAGTTGGTTGCTCACCTTAGGAGAAAGTCATGTCTGAAGACTCAGGACAAGAAAAAACAGAAGAACCGACATCCAAAAAGCTTGAAGAATCTAAAAAGAAAGGCCAAATAGCACGCTCAAAAGAGTTAGGTACCATGTTTGTACTTATTTTTTCGGCTATATCGCTTTTGATGTATGGTCCTGAAATTGGTAAAGGTTTATACAATGTAATGGGCCGAACCCTTAGCTTAAACCGCAACGAAGCCTTTGATACCACTAAAATGTTTGCCGTGTGGGGAGAGGTTGCAGACGCGTTAATGTTTCCTATGGCTATGTTTGTGTTAATTATCGTTTTGGCTGCATTTATTGGTAATACGTTACTCGGTGGTTTTAATTTTAGCTGGGAAGCTGCTGCACCTAAAGCAAGTAAAATGTCGCCAATGAAGGGCTTTAAGCGGATGTTTGGTCCGCAAGCGGTCATTGAGCTTGTAAAGTCACTCTTAAAATTTGGTTTGGTTGCAAGTTTTGCTGTGTTTTTAATTAATACTTATTTTGATGAAATACTGCATTTAAGTTTAGAAAGTGCACCGGGTAATATTATTCATGCCTTAGAGATTTTAGGGTGGATGTTTTTAGGCCTTTCGTGCACTTTAATTGTTATTGCCGCCATTGATGCGCCATTTCAAAGTTACAACCATAACAAACAACTTAAAATGACAATGCAAGAAATTAAAGATGAGTATAAAAATTCTGAAGGTGACCCGCAAATAAAAGCGCGCATTAGGCAAACACAAAGGCAAATGTCGCAAAACCGCATGATGCAAGATGTCCCTGACGCTGATGTTATTGTTACCAACCCAACTCACTACTCTGTAGCATTAAAATACGACACGGAGCGCGCAGGTGCGCCTATAGTGCTTGCTAAAGGCATTGATGAAATGGCGATGCAAATTCGAAAAGTAGCAATAGGGAATGAAGTACCTATATTAGAATCCCCCATGTTGACCCGAGCGCTTTATCATACGGCTGAAGTAGGAGAGCAAATACCCGATCAGCTATTTACCGCAGTAGCGCAAGTTTTAGCGTATGTATTTCAGCTTAAGCGCTTTAATAAAGGGCGCGGTAAACGTCCAACTAAGCTCAATAAAAAGCTGCCAATCCCCGATGCCTACAAGTATTAAACCGTTAACTGAGTAACTTGGAATAGTTATTGCAAATTCTACGTAGTGTCAATTTTTTGAAATTGTAGAATTATGAGTTTTAAAGCGGTATTACAACAACTTAACAGAGACAAAAAAGACTATGCCAAAGGGGTAGGTACACCTTTGCTTGTGCTTGCTGCCTTGGGAATGGTGATTTTACCACTACCGCCATTTTTACTCGATATCCTTTTCTCGTTTAATATTGCTCTCGCGTTAGTGGTTTTACTTGTAACTGTTTACACGATGAAGCCAGTTGAATTTGGTATTTTCCCCTCTGTATTACTAATCGCTACAATTATGCGCTTAGCACTTAACGTTGCCAGTACTCGAGTTGTGTTACTTGAAGGCCATAATGGTGGTGACTCTGCCGGTAAAGTAATTGAAGCGTTTGGCTCAGTTGTTATTGGTGGTAACTACGCTGTTGGTTTGGTTGTGTTTTTAATCCTGATCATTATTAACTTTGTAGTAATTACTAAAGGTGCTGGTCGTATTTCTGAGGTATCTGCGCGTTTCACCCTTGATGCAATGCCGGGTAAACAAATGGCAATTGACGCCGATTTGAACGCAGGCTTTATCAGCGCAGAACAAGCGCGTGACCGCCGCGAGGAAGTAACTCGCGAAGCTGATTTTTACGGCTCAATGGATGGTGCGAGTAAATTTGTAAAAGGTGATGCGATTGCAGGTATTGTTATACTAATCATCAATATTGTTGGTGGTTTATTTGTCGGTATGATCCAGCACAATTTGAGTTTTGGCAATGCAATGGAAGTATATACATTACTTACCATTGGCGATGGCTTAGTTGCTCAACTCCCTTCTTTACTGCTTTCAATTGGTACCGCGATTGTTGTAACACGCCAAAATGAGTCGCTCAATATGGGGGACCAATTTAAGAAACAACTAGGCAACGAAAAGTCACTCTTTATTGCATCTGGTATTTTGATCATCATGGGCTTAGTGCCTGGTATGCCGCATATTGCTTTTTTAAGTTTAGGTGCGTTACTGGGTTACTTAGCTTACTACACACAGCAAAGTAAATTAAAAGCTGCTGCGGCAGAAGCTGAAGAGGCCGCTAATGGCGGAAGCGTTGCAACGGGTGTTGCTAATAAACAAGAACAAAAAGAACTAGGCTGGGATGACGTTCAGCAGGTTGATGTAATTGGCTTAGAAGTCGGTTATAGATTAATTCCGTTAGTGGACCAATCACAAGGTGGTGAGCTACTTAATCGTATTAAGGGGGTGCGTAAAAAGCTTTCTCAAGAGCTTGGTTTTTTAGTGCCGCCGGTACATATACGCGACAACTTAGAGCTTGACCCTAACGCTTACAGAATAACACTAATGGGGGTTTCAACCGGTGAAAGCGAGCTTAAGCATGGCGACGAGCTAGCGATTAACCCAGGACAAGTATTTGGTCCAATTAAAGGGGTTGAAACAAAAGATCCTGCGTTTGGCCTTGATGCCGTATGGATCAAGCCTGATCAAAAAGATGAAGCACAATCACTAGGTTATACCGTTGTAGATTCAGCCACGGTAGTTGCCACTCATATTAGCCAGTTATTAACTAACAGTGCAGCGTTATTACTAGGGCATGAAGAAGTTCAAAACCTACTTGATATGCTTGCTAAAAGCCATCCTCGCTTAGTGGAAGGACTAGTACCTGATGTATTGCCATTAACTGCTATTGTAAAAGTACTACAAAATTTATTAAATGAAGGCGTGGCTATTCGCGATATGCGCTCAATTGTTCAAACCCTTGTTGAGTATGGCCCACGTAGTCAAGACCCTGATGTATTAACGGCTGCAGTGCGTATTTCACTGCGTAGATTAATTGTTCAAGATGCGGTGGGAATGTCATCAGAAATCCCTGTCATAACCTTGGCGCCTGAGTTGGAACAGATGTTGCATCAGTCATTACAAAATGCAGGCGATGAAGGTGCCGGTATTGAGCCAGGACTTGCAGAGCGACTTCAAGTGTCATTGACACAAGCGCATCAAAATCAAGAAATGGCCGGCGAACCTTCTATATTGCTAACGTCAGGAATGTTACGCACTGTGTTATCTCGTTTTGTTAAGTACACCATTCCAGGATTGAGAGTGATGTCTTATCAAGAGGTACCAGACGAAAGACAGATCAAAATTGTAAGCTCGGTAGGCCAACAATAAGATTTTAACAGGGGTTGAATCATGAAAATTAAACGTTTTTTTGCTAAAGATATGCGCACAGCACTTAAAGAAGTTAAAGATGAGTTAGGTGTTGATGCGGTTATTATGTCAAATAAAAAACTGGCTAACGGTGTAGAAATTGTAGCGGCAGTTGATTATGACAAAGCAGCCCCTAAAGTAGCAGCGCAACCACAACGCCCTGCAGAGCCGCGTACTCAGGCGCCACAACAAAGCATGCATAACTTTGTAAAACCAGAGCCACAGCGTGCCAAGCCTGAGCCTCAAGCAAAAGTTGCTGACAGCCTACAAGCATTATTAGAGCGTCAATCACCGCGTCCTCGTTCTCCTGAGCTTGCATCGATGTTTTCACAATCGGGTATTGATACTACTGATAACTATCAAGAACCTGATATGGGGCAGCGTACTAAAAATATGTTTGCTCCTGAAGCTGCTGCGCGAGTTCGTCCACAAACTCAAGCGGATAGCTTAGGCTTTGATGATTTAGACCGCGACTTTGATGATTTAGATAGCCCAGTAACCACTCGCCAACAAGCACCTAATAATGAAAGCGAAGAAATGACAACAATGCGTGAAGAAATGAACGCAATTCGTCAATTACTTGAGCACCAAGTATCAGGCTTGATGCAGCAAGATATGGCGCGTCGCGATCCAACACGCGCTTGTATGGTTGACCGTTTAGTCGGTATGGGTATCGATAAAGAAGTAGCACAGCAAATGGCATGTTTTGTACCTGATGATGTGTCTCGTAAGCAAGGTTGGAAAGCATTGTTAACTATGGTCGAAGATCAAATGCAAACAACCAATAATGAAATACTTCGCCAAGGTGGTGTATATGCGTTAGTGGGTCCAACAGGTGTGGGTAAAACAACGACTGTTGCTAAGCTTGCAGCTCTAGGCGCACAAAAATATGGTGCCGATAAAGTGGCGTTAATAACCACTGATACATACAGAATTGGTGCTTATGAACAACTTGCAACATATGGTCGTATTATTGGTTGTGGTGTTAAGCAAGTTAAAGATGCTAATGAATTAGCTGAAGTTTTATATCATTTACGAAATAAACGTCTAGTATTAATTGACACAGCAGGTATGAGCCAGCGAGATTTACGTTTAACTGAGCAATTAAACACGTTAATGCGTAACCAACGTGTAGATATTCGCAGCTACTTAGTACTTAGCGCGACAGCACAAATTAATGTATTGCAAGAAACTGTACGTCACTTTAAAAAAGTACAGTTAAGTGGCTGTATTTTCACTAAGTTAGACGAATCATTAAGTTTGGGTGAGATTATTAGTATTGCGATTCAAAATCGCCTTCCAATAGGGTATCTTACTAATGGTCAACGAGTACCAGAGGATATTCGTGTTGCAAATGCTGAGAAACTAGTTAAAAAGGCTGAGCAATTATATTTAAAAAGAACAAAAGAACAACATTCAAGGCACCAATCAGTGGCGCCAAGCACAGTAGGGATGTATGATTAACACAGTATTAGATCAAGCAAGCGGCCTGCGCAAAATGAGTCAAAACAATAACAACGGCGTAAAAGTTATCGCTGTAACCGGTGGTAAAGGTGGAGTAGGGAAAACAAATGTTTCTCTAAATACAGCTATTGCACTTGGGCAGCAAGGTAATCGAGTATTAGTGCTGGATGCTGACTTGGGTTTAGCAAACTGTGATGTGATGCTTGGTTTACGTGTAGAGCGTAACTTGTCACATGTCTTGTCTGGTGAATGTGAGCTTGATGAAATTTTAGTTGAAGGCCCTGCAGGAATTAAAATTGTACCCGCTACATCGGGTTCGCAAAGTATGGTTGAATTATCACCATCTGAGCATGCTGGGCTAATTCGTGCGTTTAGCGAATTGAATACCGAATTTGATATTTTAATTGTAGATACAGCTGCTGGTATTTCAGACATGGTACTGAGCTTCTCGCGTGCAGCGCAAGATGTAATGGTTGTTGTATGCGATGAGCCGACATCAATCACCGACGCTTACGCACTTATTAAAGTATTAAGTCGTGAGCACGGCGTTTATAAATTTAAAATTGTTGCCAATATGGTGCGCAGTATGCGTGAAGGCACTGAATTGTTTGCAAAGCTATCTAAAGTTACCGACCGCTTTTTAGATGTATCAATGGAGCTAGTAGCAACGGTTCCTTATGATGAAAATATGCGCAAAGCAACACGTCGTCAAAAAGTAATAGTAGAGCTCTTTCCAAATTCGCCAGCCGCTCTTGCGTTTAAAACGCTGGCAACAAAAACAGTTAAATGGCCAATACCCAACCAACCATCTGGGCATTTAGAGTTTTTCATTGAGAAACTAGTAAACGGTTAATTATGACAACACTGGTGAATAGAGCTATGGGATATCAATCAACACAAAATTTAAATGTGATTGTTGAGAAGCATGCATCACTTGTTAAAAAAGTGGCATGTCATCTAATTGCTCGATTACCACCTAGCGTTCAACTTGATGATTTAATTCAATCAGGAATGATAGGCTTAATAGAAGCTTCGAAAAACTTTGATGCAACAAAAGGCGCAAGCTTTGAAACTTTTGCAGGTATTCGTATTCGCGGTGCTATGCTTGATGAAATGCGCCGTGGTGATTGGGCTCCTCGTTCAGTTCACCGTAAAAACAGGCAAGTTGCAGAAGCAATTACTGAGCTCGAAAGTAGTCTGAACCGCGAACCAACGGACATAGAAGTTGCTGAAAAACTTGAAATTTCGCTCAATGAGTACCATCATATTTTAAATGATGCGAATACGAGTAAAATATTAGGCATTGAAGACCTTGGTGTAGATGAGGATGTTATTACTCCTGTAGGCCAAGATTTAGCACAAGATAAACCTTTTAATAATGTTAAAAATGATAGGTTTAATGAGTCTTTGCTAAGTGCAATTAAGTCATTACCAGAGCGTGATGCGATGGTGCTTTCTTTGTACTACAACGATGAAATGAATTTAAAAGAAATAGGACATATACTCGATGTAAGTGAATCGCGTGTAAGTCAGATACATGGTCAGGCGATGATTAAGCTTAAAGCTAAAATCAATGACTGGATAAATTAGTAGTAAGTAAACAAAGGTTAATACCTCACTGGGGGATGTTTTGGATAAAAACATGAAAATTCTTGTAGTTGATGATTTTTCAACGATGAGACGCATTATAAAAAATCTGTTACGTGACTTAGGTTTCACTAACGTTCAAGAAGCTGATGATGGGTCTACAGCTTTGCCTATGTTGCAAAATCAAGTGTTTGATTTTGTAGTTACGGATTGGAATATGCCTGGAATGCAGGGTATTGATCTTTTAAGAGCAATACGTGCAGACGAGAAGTTAAAACATATCCCTGTATTAATGGTAACGGCAGAGGCTAAAAAAGAACAAATAATAGCTGCAGCGCAAGCTGGTGTTAATGGTTATATTGTTAAGCCATTTACGGCTGGAACATTAAAAACTAAATTAGAAAAAGTATTTGAACGCTTAGGCTAATGATGGGGGAGAGGCTTATGCCAGCACCAGCTGCGCCTCAAATAACGTTAGAACAAGCTCGTCAGCTCGTTGTTTTTTTAGAAAATGATGAGCAAGACAAAGCAAATCAGTTGATTTTAGAGGCTGCATCTAAAGAGCAGTCTGAATTATTTGCTGAAGTTGGAAAGTTGACTCGTCAACTGCACGAAGCCCTTAAAAGTTTTGAGCTTGATACTCGCTTAACTGATATAACGACAGATGCGATTCCAGATGCTAAAAAGCGGCTTAATTATGTTATAGAAATGACAGAAAATGCGGCTAATAAAACAATGGATGCAGTGGAAGCGAGTCTTCCTATAGCCCAACAGTTAGCGGACGAAATATCTCATATTAAACCGACATGGGATCGTTTAATGAGCCGCGAGATTGAGCTTGGTGAGTTTAAGCAACTTTGCCATAGCATCGATAAGTTTATGAACAACTCTCATCATAAGACTGATGAGCTTCAAAACTTAATGACAAATGTACTAATGGCTCAAGACTATCAAGACTTAACAGGTCAAGTTATTCGCCGTGTTATCGAACTTGTTAGGGAAGTAGAAGAAAGTTTACTTCATCTTTTAACTGCGTTTGCTGAACAAGACGACACTAACAGCACCGCGAATAAAGTAGAACAACAAAAAATAAAAGAACCAGTTGCCACACAAACTTTAGCAGGTCCTGAAGGCCCTATTATTGATAAAGAATCGCGTAATGATGTTGTATCTGATCAAGATGAAGTTGATGATCTTTTATCAAGTTTGGGCTTCTAAGAGGAGAGTAACTGCATGTTTGAAGTCGATGAAGATATTTTACAAGACTTTCTTGTAGAGGCTGGAGAAATCCTAGAGCTTTTATCTGAACAGTTAGTTGAGCTGGAAAATAATCCAGAAGATACCGAGTTACTAAACGCTATATTTAGAGGTTTTCACACTGTAAAAGGTGGTGCAGGCTTTTTAGCTATGACAGAACTTGTTGATGCTTGTCACGGTGCTGAAAACGTATTTGATTTACTACGTCAAGGCGTGCGAACAGTCAACTCAGAGTTAATGGATGTTATTTTACAAGCACTAGACACCATTAATGAGATGTTTGCGACTATCCAAAACAGAGACAAGCCTGAACCTGCAGATCCTGAATTACTTCATACTCTTCATATCTTAGGTCTACCTCCAACAGAAGCCGAAGCCACTGAAGCCTCTTCACAAACAGAGGTTGAACAACCTCATAATGAAGTGGTGGATACACCGGTAGCTGATGATGAAGATCCGTTTGCATTTGATGAACTATTTAGCGGAGCGCCTTCGGTTAGCGATGCTGAAATAGATGAAATCACTGAAGACGAATTTGAAAGCTTACTTGATGAGCTGCACGGTAAAGGACAAGGTCCTGCAGTTGAAAAACCAGTAGCAAGTAGTAGTGATTTTAGTGGTGATATTACTGATGATGAATTTGACAGCTTATTAGACGAGTTACATGGTGTTGGCAGTTTTGGTGAAGTTACGAGCAAACCTGAACAAAATGATGCCAATAAAACACCTGTAGAATCTGCTATACCAGCTGTAAATACAGTTAATTCATCAGATGATGAAATTAGTGATGACGAATTTGAAGCGCTTCTTGATGAACTTCATGGTAAAGGCACTGCTCCTAAATCGATAGAAAGTGCGCCAGCTGCAAAACAACCTGAACCTGTTTCACCGCCAGCTAAACAAGTGAGTGAACCAGTAAAAAAAGCTGAGCCAGCTAAAGCTCCTACTCCAAAACCAGTTGAAAAAGCGCCAGAGAAGCCAGTAGCTAAAGTACCACCAGCAGCTCCAAAAAAATCAGCGCCACCAGCAGCAGAGACCACTGTTCGCGTAGATACAAAACGACTCGATCAAATTATGAATATGGTTGGTGAGTTAGTTCTTGTACGAAATCGTTTGGTTAGTTTAGCGACTAACTCAGACAGTGAAGCGATGGGTAAAGCAATCTCTAACTTAGATGTAGTGACTGCGGATATTCAAGGTGCGGTTATGCAAACGCGAATGCAACCAATTAAGAAGGTATTTGGTCGCTTCCCTCGCGTTGTACGCGACTTAGCACGTAGCTTAAATAAAGATATTGATTTAAAACTTATTGGTGAAGAAACCGATCTAGATAAAAACTTAGTTGAAGCACTTGCCGACCCGCTTGTGCATTTAGTTAGAAACTCAGTTGACCATGGTATTGAAATGCCCGCTGTTCGTGAAGCAGCTGGTAAGCCTAGAACAGGTAATGTTACTTTATCAGCGTCTCAAGAGGGCGACCATATTTTGCTAACCATCAAAGATGATGGTGCAGGTATGGATGCTGAAAAACTGAAAAAAATTGCAATTAGTAAAGGCGTACTCGATCATGACCAAGCGAGTCGACTTTCTGACACCGAAGCATATAACCTGATTTTTGCACCTGGCTTTTCTACAAAAGAAGAAATATCTGATATTTCAGGCCGTGGTGTAGGAATGGACGTAGTTAAAACTAAGATCACGCAACTTAATGGCTCAGTAAGCATTCAGTCTGAACTTGGTGTCGGTACTATTTTAGAAATAAAAGTACCACTTACCTTGGCTATATTACCGACATTAATGGTCGTTGTTGGCGCACAAACATTTGCGTTACCACTGGCTGGTGTTAGTGAGATATTCAATTTAGATTTAACGAAGACGAATGTAGTTGATGGGCAATTAACAATTATTGTGCGTAAAAAGGCGATACCGTTATTTTACCTTGAGCATTGGTTAGTAAAAGACTCAGATCGTTCTCAGCGAAAATCTAAAGGTCACGTCGTTATTGTACAAATTGGTACGCAACAAATTGGTTTTGTTGTTGACTCATTAATTGGCCAAGAAGAAGTAGTGATTAAGCCGCTTGATGCGTTACTTCAAGGAACGCCAGGTATGGCAGGCGCTACAATAACTTCAGATGGCGGCATTGCACTGATTTTAGACGTTCCAAACATGTTAAAACATTACGCAGGCTAATAATAAAGTAGGTATATATTTAATATATACCTACGCATAAATTTAATAAGAGAGCTAAATGGCCGTTAAAGTTTTAGTTGTTGATGATTCAAGCTTTTTTCGCCGTAGAGTAAGCGAAATCCTTGAGCAAGATAGCGATATACAAGTTATAGGCTTTGCTGTTAATGGCAGAGAGGCTGTTGAGAAAGCAGCTCAATTGCGTCCTGACATGATCACCATGGATGTCGAAATGCCTGTGCTTGATGGTATTAGCGCAGTTAAAGAGATAATGGCGAGTAACCCAACTCCTATCTTAATGTTTTCATCACTTACACGTGATGGTGCAACAGCAACGTTTGATGCGTTAGATGCTGGCGCAATGGATTTTTTACCGAAAAAATTTGAAGATATTGCGCGCAATAATGAAGATGCAATTAAGCTTTTGCAAAGTAAAGTAAAAGATATAGGACGAAGACGTTTACCGCGAACATTTAGAGCGGCAACACCAGCTAAACCAGTCATTTCAACGAAACCAACAAGTTCACTTTCGCAAAGAACAAGCACATCAACAACTCAAATCAAGCAGCCTGATAGAAGCTTTCAAAGAGCTGCGCCTGTTGCATCGACAAGTTCAAATGTTGCCTCAATGCGAGCAAGTGGAAAACAATATCAACTTTTAGCTATTGGTACTTCTACAGGTGGTCCTGTTGCTCTGCAAACTATATTGACTCAATTGCCTGCTAGTTTTTCTCTCCCTATTTTACTTATTCAGCACATGCCCGCTGCATTTACACCTGCGTTTGCAGCGCGCTTAAACGGTTTGTGCCAAATAAAAGTGAAAGAAGCACAACAAGGCGATCGCTTACAACCAGGAACTGCTTATTTAGCGCCTGGCGGGCAGCAGATGATGGTAGAGGGGCGTGGAGCAAATAGAACGCTGCGCGTATTTGAAGATCATAGCGAGAGAATAAGTTATAAACCAAGCGTAGATGTAACGTTTGCTAGTGCAGCTAAAACGTATCAAGGCGATGTACTTGCTATTGTTTTAACAGGTATGGGCGCTGATGGTCGTGATGGTGCAAGAATGTTAAAACAAACGGGGGCAACTATTTGGGCACAGGATGAGAAAAGCTGTGTCGTTTATGGAATGCCCCAAGCAATTGCTAATGCGGGGCTTTCAAGTGAAAGCTTAGCATTGAGCGATGTTGCAGCACGTATAATGAGAGAGGTAGGTTGTGGATAAACTCTCAATATTTGGACTATTGGTAGCACTTGGTGCAATAGGTTTAGGCTATTCTTTAGAAGGCGGTGTTGTTTCAGCTTTATTTAATGGCCCTGCGCTTATTATTGTACTTGGTGGCACGCTTGGCGCTGTTATGTTGCAAACCTCTGCTAGCACATTCAAAAAAATGCTAAATATGAGCTCGTGGGTTTTTGTTGCACCACAATACGATATTGAAGACGCAATAGAGCAAGTTAAACGATGGTCTCATAAGGCACGTCAAGAAGGTTACTTAGCGCTTGAGAATGAAGCTTTAGCTCACCCAGATGCGTATGCAGCAAAAGGTTTAAGCTTACTTGTCGATGGCTGCTCAGAGCAAAAACTACGAGACACGCTTGAAATTGATTTACTGCTAGAGCGCGATCGTTTGCTTGAAGCCGCGCGTGTTTATGAAGCAATGGGGGGTTACAGCCCTACCATTGGTATTTTAGGTGCGGTGCTTGGCTTAATACAGGCAATGTCGTTTATTACCGATCCACAAATGCTTGGCGCCGGCGTTGCAACGGCATTTATTGCGACCATTTATGGTGTTGGTTTAGCTAATTTATTGTTTTTACCTATGGCAAATAAGTTAAAACAGCGTGTAGAGCAAAAAATGCTTTACCATGAAATGCTTGCTGAAGGCGTTATTGCAATAAGCATAGGTGAAAGCCCAGTAAATATAGAATTAAAGCTTGAAGCCTATCGTGTAGAGCGCCCTAATTTAGTGGACGAATAACATGTTACGCCGACGACTTCGTCACTCTGCTGCTAAAAGTCAACATACCGAACGTTGGCTTGTATCGTATGCCGATTACATGACTATTATGTTTGCTTTTTTTGTGGTTCTGTATGCGATAGCGATTAATAAAGAAGAACAATTCCAAATATTGTCAGATTCCCTTGAACAGGTTTTTGATAAGTCAGCTCGCCAATACTCCCAGCAAGGTGAAGGTGTCAACGGTAATGGAATATTGACAGATAGAGTGACACCTGAACAAGAAGTTCTTTATGGCGAAAGTATATTAAAAGAAGAGCAAGGTCCTGAGCTACTCGACGGCCAAAGTGATACAAGCAATATCCAGCAAAAGTATTTAGGCAAACCTCTTGATAGTTTATTAATTAAATTACAGTCAGCGCTTATTGATGAAATCCGTGATGGAGAAGCCAGTTTAGAGCTTAACCAAGATTGGCTGATTATAGAGCTAAGCTCAGGTATGTTATTTTCAAGCGGTAGTTCAGTTGCACACTCTCGAGCAAAGCAGGTCGTCAAGATTGTTAGAGATATTATTGCACCAGTAGATAACTATGTAAGAGTACGAGGTTATACTGATGATGAAAGTATTCGTAATGAGATATTTCGTTCGAACTGGGAACTGTCGGTAGCTAGAGCCACGTCAATTTTAGTAGAGCTGGAAGCATTAGGCATTAATTCAGCTAGAATGGCGATAGAAGGTTATGGCCAATATTCACCTTTTGCAAGTAACGATACAGAACAAGGGCGCGCAGAAAATCGTAAAGTTGTTATCGCACTTTCTAAGTATGGATTACCGCCAAAACAAGAGGTTAAAAGTGACGGGCAAGCTGATGAGCCTGCAGTGATTGAACCTGAAATTGAACTTCCTTCAGATGACGATACAATAAAAGTAATTCGTTTGCCTCATGGCGGTATTCGCATAACAACGCGCAATGAACAGTAATTAGGATGTAATGTGAAGATTTGGACTGTCGCTAATCAAAAAGGAGGGGTTGGTAAAACAACAACCGCAGTGAGCCTTGCCGGTATTTTGGCATTACAAGGTAAACGTGTATTGCTTATAGATACAGACCCTCATGCGTCACTCACTTATTACTTTGGCATTGACTCAGAGGATTTAGAAGTCAGTGTGTACGATATTTTTGCCCGTGGTACAAGTATGCAAAGTGAAGAGATACTCCAAGCTTTGTGTCCATCAACACTTCAAAACTTGGATATTTTACCTGCGACTATGGCAATAGCTACGCTTGATCGAAGTATGGGTAATAAAACAGGGATGGGGTTAATACTAAAAAAAGCGCTTGCAAAAATTAGCGAACATTACGATTATGCCATTTTAGATTGCCCTCCAGTTTTAGGGGTGTTAATGGTCAATGCGCTTGCAGCAAGTGAGCGAATTTTAGTGCCAGTGCAAACGGAGTTTTTAGCACTCAAAGGGCTTGATAGAATGATGCGTACTATGGATTTGATGCAATCCTCTCAAGCAAAAGATTATCAATATACTATAATTCCTACCATGTACGACAAACGTACTAACGCATCGTTAGAAGCATACAAAACATTGCAAAGTACATATGGTGATAAAGTTTGGCCAGGTGTGATACCGGTGGATACCAAATTTAGAGATGCAAGCTTTGCACAAAAAGTACCTGTAGAGTATTGTCCTCGCTCGCGCGGTGTATACGCATATAAAGCACTGCTAGAATATTTAATTGAACAAGGTTAATGAATGAGTAAGCAATTGTTTGCTAATGAAAAAGTAATGAAACAATACCTCGGGGCTTTGTTATGTGAAGATGAGCCTGTAGATATCCTTGAGCCAGTTGCAAAATTACTTGAGCGAATCCCAGATGATTCACAACAGCATATTCATTCAAAACCTAAAGAACAATTAAAAGCAGCAGAGAGTACATTTGATAATGACTTGCTCAATGTTGAAATTGAGCCAATAGCTGAGCCAGCGTTTGAAACTGAAAAAGTTAATGAAGTGGTTGACGAGGAAGTAATAGCACCTGCAATTACTACTATAGAAAAGCCAGAGCTGGAGATTGTAACTACTAGCCAATCAGACTATTTTGATGGTGAATTTCAGGCATTGTTTTTTGAAGTTGCTGGCTTGACCTTGGCTGTGCCATTAAAAGCACTTGGTGGAATACATCAATTAGGTGAAGTAAATCATTTGTTTGGTAAGCCGAAATGGTTTAAAGGCGTTATGCTCAACAGAGAAGAAAAGCTTAATGTTGTTGATACTGCGCGCTGGGTTATGCCAGAAAAATATGATGATAAATTAGAGGCATCTTTAGATTATCAATATTTGATTACACTAGGTGATAGCCAGTGGGGTTTATTAGCTGAAAAGTTGATAAATAACATTACATTGAGTAAAGAAGATGTAAAATGGCGTACAAATAAAAGCAAGCGCCCATGGCTTGCTGGCGTTATAAAAGAAAAAATGTGTGCTTTGATAGACGTAGATAATTTAAATATATTATTAGAGAAAGGCTTAGATAGCCGTCAGTAGTAATGACCATTACGGGGTAATAGCATGAATCAAGATAAATTACTGTCAGCAAATAAAAACGCAGATAATAACGATGAAATTTTACAGTGGGTTACGTTTAAGCTAGAGGAAGAAACTTACGGCGTAAATGTAATGCAAGTACAAGAAATACTTCGTTATACAGAGATAGCTCCTGTACCAGGTGCACCTTCATATGTGATTGGTATTATTAACTTACGCGGCAACGTTGTTACCGTTATTGATACTCGTGCACGTTTTGGTTTGCTAGCTGCTGATGCAACTGACAACTCTCGCATCTTAATTATTGAAGCAGAAGAGCAAGTTATTGGTATTTTAGCCGACAGCGTATCGGAAGTGGTTTACTTGCGCAGCTCTGAAATCGACAGTGCGCCAAATGTTGGTACTGAAGAAAGCGCTAAGTTTATTCAAGGTGTTTGTAACCGCGATAATGAATTACTGATTTTGGTTGATTTAAATAAGTTACTCAGTGATGACGAATGGGATGAGTTAAGCGATATATAAGCTTTACCAAATAAATTATGGTGTTACTTAGTATAGCTATATCAGCGTTAGCGGTAGGACTTATATCGCTGGCGTTAATTATTGCATTAAAAAATAAACACGCGAATGAAATTAATGCTGTATCGCAGCAGCTTAAAGATAGCTCTGAGCAGACTCATATTTTGCGCAGTGAAATTTCGGAGATTAGAACCGGGCTCTTAAGTATTGGTAAGCGAGTGCTTGAAGTTGAACAACAAAACCAAGATTTAATGCAACAGCAAGCGGCGCAAAAATACGATGACCCTGATGCTAAAATTTACTCTCGTGCTGTAAAAATGGTTGAGTTAGGTGCAGACCTTGATGAAGTAATACGCGAGTGCGAACTACCACGAGCAGAAGCCGAATTACTATTTTCATTACATAAACAAAAAGGTGCTTAGCGCCTTTTTTTATGTGCGGATAAATTGGCTCAAGCCTTAATATTTAACTTACCTTGAAAATCCTGCCAACCTGGCGGAAATTGACCTCTTAATACATACGAAAACGCAATAAGCTCTGCAATAACATAATAAAGCTCTTTAGGAATTTCTTCTCCTAACTCTAAATGCGACAACGTTTTAGCAAGTGCTGCATCTTCGTGGATCATAATTCCTTTTAGTTTAGCCGCTGCTATTATTTCATCAGCTAATTCACCAAACCCTTTAACACTTACAGTGGGTGTGTTACCAGCTTCGTACAAAAGCCCAATGGCTGATTTATTAATCGGTGTTTCACTCATAGCTAAACCTTAATATTAATAATTGCGTGAGATTTATAGAATGCCTGATTGTTGGCATCGCCTCGCCTTAAATTGAGCTCGCCAACTTGTAAGCCATGTTTAGCTAGTTTTGATCTTAAATTATCTAAGTGAGGGTGAGCAATTGCACTTACTTCTTGGCTCGAGGCTAATAGCTGGCAATCGAGTGCTTGATCCATTAACTCTGCAGTAATTTGTAGCTGCCCAAGTTGGGCATAATCAAAGTTTAATCTGACAAACCATACATTTTTATCTTCTAATTTACCGGCGCTTGGCTTTTTATACTGTCCAAGTGTTATTTCTGTTTGGGCTGCTTCTGGAGGTAATCTCATCGGTAATAAAAATTGTGCAAGCGGGTTTGTGTCTGGCTGTTGATTTGGTGTTGAGAGACTCACTTGGGTAAGTGTGTTTTTAACGTGTACGATTTCGCTGGCCAAAGCTTGTACTTGAGCTTGTTGAAGCTGTTCAAGCATTTTTGCTCCCGTGTTACCCATTTTAAAAGTAGGTATAAGTACTTGTAAGAGAGCATCTAAGCCAGTTTGATTATTAAAACTGATAGGCGTTACTGATTGGCTAATCAGAGGCGCAGCTAAAATACTCACAGCCACCTGTTCAAGCCCTTTAGTGAAACTACTTTGCAGCATATCACCCGCTAGTTGAGTGGGCTGTAAAGTAGCAAGTATCTCACGCTGTATGGTTGCAGGGTTTATGTTATTACTTGAAACCATACGGTTAAATGCCTGATTAATTAAGCGAGTTAAATCAGGGGTGTCTTTTGTTGCCTTATCTGTAATATCAGTAATTTGACTGCTTAAAAGTTGTTTATTGTAAGCCAGCCTATCTGTAGGGGTTGTGGCATCAGGAAGCTTTAATAATGTACTTAATAGTTTTGCTTCTATTGGTTGTAGCATTTGACTACGAGAGGGCGCATTAGATAACGGCTCAGTTAACAAGGTAATGCTTTTAGTGTTCACTGTGCTTGTGTTGTTTTGATTGTTATCGTTTATTGCAAGCTGTGCTGAGGAGGTGGTAAGTCCCTTAGTGACTACTTCATTGGTAGGGTTAAGCAAGGTGTTCGATTTACTGTTTTCACTAGTAATAAGGGAGCTTAATTGGCTTGTTTTTAAATCACTTGGCTTAGCGCTCGCCACTTCACCTGGAGTAGAATTATTTGTTATTGGCGTGTAAGTTGCTGCTGTGTTTGCAGGTGTTTGCCAAACACTAACACTTCCTTTTACTAGTTGCGTTAATTGTACAATCGGCGGGAGCCTTGAAAAGTGCTCTGGCAAAATATTGCTCGTATTGTTATTTAACGCAGTACTCACACTTTGAGTAATGTTAACTCTAATTAGCGGTGATTCACTCAGTTGTATAGCAAAAGACGTTTTTTGTTGCGCGGGCGAAGTTGATAGCTGCGTTAACTCAGATTTACTTATTGTAGCAAAAGGCTTATTTTCAAAATATTTAACCGCATCATTAATTCGCGTTTTTAAATCACTAAAACTATTTTGTAGCCACGATTTTATTGGACTATTTAGGGTCAATAATGGATTTACTTTAATATTACTCGCAGAAACGGCTACTTCAGGTGCATTGCTTTTTTGCGCTAAAAGTAACTCGTTAAATGGTTTTGAGAATGAGTTGTTAAGCGTTACTTTTATATTGTTTGTATCGGTTTTAATAAATAATTTATCTGCCTGGTTCACTAAATTTACTTTAATAGGTGTATTAGGTAGTTCGGCAAGTTGTTGATTAGTAATAGGTGTTGTAAATGAACCTGACTTTTGAGGATGAGTTAAAATAGCCAGTTTTGGTGTTGCTTGAAGCTGCGCACTGGGTAATAAGGCCGCGAGTAAATTAGTAAGTTTAGTTTGGCTAAGTGGTTGCGAGTGAACCGTATCAGCAAAGCGGTTAATAACATTAATCTGTGCGCCTTTATTAGTCGTACTAACAACTACTTTTAAAGGCTGTTCTGTTGTAAGTAACTGGGCTACGTCTTTATTTATGGCAATACTTGCGTTGAGTTTATCAATAACTAACTTGGGAGACGGGGATACAGCAACTTTTACATCCATTGGTTGGCTTTGTACCTCAGTGCCCGTGCTTACATAATTTAACAAGCGCTGCAATTGTACCGGCTGATTTAAAGTAAAGGTTGTACTGTTTGGCGAGATGTTGAGCTGCTTACCATCAGGGCTGATTTGTATGTTAGCACTGACTATTTTTTGCAGGTTTTGTGGTGCGCTTGAAGTGCCAAGCCTTAATGTTTGCCAATGCTTATCAATAAATACATCAAGCGTAATCGAGTCTTTCGAAAATTGGATGTTTTTAGCCGCAAGTACCTCACTAGGTAACTGTGGTAACTCATTGGTCTGGCTGTGAGCAGATTGATTGATAACCAATGAGTTAGATAATGTTATTTGCGTTGGTGTATTCATTATTTTAAATCAAGTTTTTGTTAATCGATTATAAAGCAATATTCGTATTACCCTATCATTATGGTAGACTAACGCCTAATTTTTGGCAGAGAGAATCGTCATCTTGTTACACATTAAGTCCGTCACCTGCATCAAGCAAGATCGTTGTTTGTTTGCGGATCTTAATTTTAGCCTTAATAGCGGTCAAATCATGCAATTAGCGGGTCCTAATGGGGCTGGTAAAACATCGCTATTGCGTATTATTGCTGGCTTTTCTGTGCCTGATGAAGGGTCTGTTTTGTTCCAAGATCAACCTATATCTAAGTACTATGAAGAGTATGCCAGAGAGCTGCTTTTTATAGGGCATAAAACAGGTGTAAGTACTCAGCTTAGTGCAGTTGAAAATGTTCGCCACTGGTTACAAATTAATGGCTACATAAATGAGCCTGATTTATATCCTATTTTAGCGCAACTTGGCCTTGTTGGACTTGAAGACGTACCCGTTAGAATGTTATCTGCTGGACAACAAAGACGTGTAGCGCTTGTTAGGCTTTGGTTAAGTGATGCTAAATTATGGGTACTTGATGAGCCATTTACCGCGCTTGATAAAAGCGGTGTCGCCTTTTTACAGCAGCGATTTACTGAACACTTACAAAGCGGTGGTGCTATTTTATTAACGACTCACCAAGACTTAACGACCCACTTTAGTAACTTACAAACGGTTACACTGGAGTATCGCCACTAATGACTCGTCAACACTCTTATTGGTTGCTATTTAGTGCGGTATTTACCAAAGATGTAAAACTTGCGTTTCGCCAGCGCGCCGAAATTGTAAATCCTATTTTATTCTTCTTAATTGTAATTTCATTATTTCCGTTAGCAATAGGGCCTGAGCCCGGTCTACTTGCGAGAATGGCGCCAGGTATTATTTGGGTTGCCGCATTACTCTCTACCATGTTGGGTTTAGATAAGTTGTTTAGGGATGATTTTAACGATGGCTCGTTGGAGCAGTTAATTGCATCCTCTTATCCATTATCGCTAACCGTACTTGCTAAAGTGGCTGCTCATTGGGTGGTGACAGGTTTACCGCTTGTATTAATGACTCCGCTATTTGCATTGTTGTTAAACCTAGAAAGTACGGCGTTAACAGCAACCGTTTTAACATTATTATTAGGCACACCATTATTGAGCTTTATTGGCGCAATAGGCGCAGGGCTTACTGTGGGGTTACAAAAAGGGGGTATTTTGATGAGTTTACTCGTACTGCCTTTGTATATTCCTGTTTTGATTTTTGCAACGTCGGCTATCGATACCAGTACAATGTCACTGGATTATAGTGGGCAGCTTGCCATCCTTGGTGCAATGTTACTTATTGCTATTATAAGCGCACCAATTGCCATATCGTCAGCTTTAAAAGTGAGTGTAAGTTAATGTGGAAGTGGTTACATCCCTATGCTAAAGCAGAGCGTGCATACCAGTTATGCAATACGTTACTGCCTTATTTTGCCGTAGTTACCTTAGTTAGTATGATTGTTGGATGGGTATGGGGGCTTGGTTTTGCACCTGCCGATTACCAACAAAAAGACAGCTACCGTATCATCTTTATTCATGTGCCTTCTGCCATTTTATCTATGGGGGCTTACTCATCAATGGCGATTGCCGCTATCGTTGCACTTGTATGGCAGCTACGAAATGCCGAGCTTGCTGTTATTGCTATTGCGCCTGTTGGTGCATGTATTACTGCTATAGCGCTTATTACTGGCGCTGCATGGGGTAAACCTATGTGGGGTGCTTGGTGGGTATGGGATGCGCGTTTAACGTCTGAACTTATTTTATTATTTTTATATCTTGGCGTACTTTCGCTTTACCATGCATTTGAAGATAAGAAGTCAGCAGGGCGTGCGGCTTCTATTTTAGCAATTGTTGGCGTAATTAATTTACCTATTATTCATTACTCTGTTGAGTGGTGGAATACGTTACACCAAGGTGCAAGCATTACAAAGCTAGATACAAAAGCAATAGATCCAAGTATGTTTTGGCCTCTTATGGTTAATATTTTAGCCTTTGCTGCTTTTGTTGGAACAGTGACTTTAATTCGTCTTAAAAATGAAATTTTGCAACGAGAAAAGCACCGACCGTGGGTTCGCTCGTTGTTAAATAAGGGGTAATTATGCAGTTTGACTCTTTTTCTGATTTTATTGCAATGGGAGGTTATGGATTTTATGTCTGGCTTTCTTTTGGTACATGCGCACTTATTTTACTCGGTATTTTAGTGAACTCTTTGAGAGACACCAAACGTATTATGGCTTCAGTGGAGCAACAAATAATACGTGAAGCGCGAATTAAAAAAGCTAAGCAGGAACAAATCTCATGAATCCAAGACGTAAAAAGCGCCTATTGGTAATCATTGCCGTACTGTTTGGTATTGGTGGGTCAATTGGTTTAGTGCTTTATGCACTGCAAGAAAATATTAATCTTTTTTATACGCCAAGCGAATTAATTGATGGCAAAGGCCCTAACAAAGAAAAACCACATATAGGTCAAAAGTTACGTATTGGCGGCATGGTTGTGCCAGGCACGGTTGAGCGTAATGAACAAAGCTTACAAGTAAGCTTTAAGCTAATAGATACAGGCCCATTAGTGACTGTGCGTTATCAAGGCATATTGCCAGACTTGTTTCGTGAGGGGCAAGGCATTGTAGCGCAGGGCGTATTAGTCGAGCCTAATGTTATTGAAGCATTTGAAGTGCTTGCAAAGCATGACGAAGAATATATGCCAGCAGAAGTTGCAGAGGCAGTTAAAGGTATTAAGCACGAAAAACCAAAATACAACTTAGATAGTGGTAATTAGCTATGATCCCAGAAATTGGTTATTTTTCTTTAACGCTTGCCATGGTGCTAAGCGTTTTACTGTGTATTTTTCCTCTTTGGGGCGCGCATACTGGTAATCTTCGGTTAATGCGTGCGGCTCCATCTTTAGCAATAGGCCAGTTTGCTTTTGTACTAATCTCTTTTGCTGCACTTATTTATGCAAGTTTAACAGACGACTTTACCGTATCTTACGTAGCGTATCATTCAAGTAGTACGCTGCCTTGGTACTATAAAATCACCTCTACGTGGGGCGGTCATGAAGGTGCTATTTTATTATGGTTAGTAATGCAAGCGGGTTGGACTGCTGCTGTAGCAGCGCGTTCTAAATCATTACCTTGGGTATTACGTGCTCGCGTACTGGGTGTACTTGGTTTTTTAGGTGTAGGTTTTATGATGTACACCTTACTGCTTTCAAGCCCGTTTGAGCGTCTGCTTCCTTATTTTCCGGTAGAAGGGCGTGATTTGAATCCGCTGCTTCAAGATCCAGGTATGATTATTCATCCACCATTACTGTACATGGGTTATGTGGGGCTGTCGGTTGCTTTCTCTTTTGCTATAGCTGCATTGTTAACAGGTAAACTTGATAACACATGGGCTAAGTGGTCACGCCCGTGGACGATGACTGCGTGGGGTTTCTTAGGTTTAGGTCTTACTATTGGTAGCTGGTGGGCGTATTCAGAACTAGGCTGGGGCGGCTGGTGGTTTTGGGATCCAGTTGAAAACGCAGCGCTAATGCCTTGGCTTGTTGCAACCGCATTACTGCATTCATTAAGTGTAACTGAAAAACGCGGTATATTTAAATCATGGACTGTATTACTCGCAATTGCAGCATTCTCTTTAAGTTTGCTAGGTACGTTTATTGTACGCTCGGGTATTATTGTATCGGTACATGCGTTTGCTACAGACCCCGATAGAGGCTTATTTATACTCGCCTTTTTAGGCATAGTTGTCGGTGGTGGCTTGGCGTTGTATGCAATGCGTGTGTCACAAGTTCACAGTGAAGGACGATACAAGCTGGTATCGCGCGAAGTGGCCTTATGGCTCAATAATATATTTTTAGTTGTTGCTACATTAATTGTTATGTTAGGTACATTGTTACCAATGGTTCATAAAGAAATGGGCTTAGGTAGCATTTCTATTGGCGAACCGTTTTTTAATAAGATGTTTGCAATAATTTTAGTACCATTTGCTATTTTGATGGGTATCGGACCACTTTTACGTTGGAAGCAAAACAAGTGGACTTTTTTGCAAAACAAAATATTAATGGGCGTATTAGCAAGTGTTGTGATTACCTGCGCTTGGTTGTTCTCAAGTTACGATTTAGTAAAACCACTTACGTTATTAGCGACAACACTGGCGGTTTGGATTGCAATATCAACAGGGATTGATATTTACACCAAAGCAGCTGTGCACGGGAGCTTAAAAGAAGGCTTAAAACGCTTTACTGTAAGTTATTGGGCTATGGTACTTGGGCATATTGGTATTGCATTTATTATTGCGGGCGTAACACTTACCTCGGCTTATTCAGTAGAGCGTGATGTATCGATGAAACCGGGTGAAATAGCACAGCTTAATGAGTATGAATATCGCTTTGATGGCGTTAAAACTATTCGTGGGCCAAACTACAGCGGTCATGCGGGCGTTGTATCTGTGCTTAAAAATAATGAGCTAATAACACGTTTACACGCCGAAAAACGTAAATATGACATTGGTATGCAGTTTATGACTGAGGCGGCAATAGATGCCGGTTTTAAACGTGATTTATATTTAGCATTAGGTGAGCAATTAAGTGGTGATGCATGGTCACTTCGCATTTATCATAAACCATTTGTACGCTGGATATGGATTGGTGGTGTGCTTATGTCATTAGCAGGTTTCATGATTTTATTTGATAAACGTTACCGTACATCAGCTAAAACAGCCCGTAAAGATGTTCCGGAGAGTGTTTTATGAACCGTAAAATTTTAGCTATTGCGCCGCTTTTAGTGTTTGCTTTTGTGTGTGTATTTTTATACCAAGGTCTTTTTGCCAACCCTCGTGAAATTCAAACAGGGCGGTTAGGTCAAGAAATGCCAGCATTTAATTTACCTGATTTAATGCAAGACAATAAGCAGTGGACCAACGAGTCGTTAAAAGGCGAAGTTTACTTATTAAATGTATGGGGTACGTGGTGCCCAACATGTTTAGTCGAGCTTGGTTATTTAACTAAGTTACGTGAGCAAGGCGTTAAAATTATTGGACTATATTATGTACAAGGTTACGACGCTGATTTTGATGGCCCGTTTGATATGCAATCACTTCGCAGCGAAGTCACTGATATGCTGCAACGTGCAGGTGACCCTTACCAATTTAATATTTTAGATTTACACCGTACTTTGTCGTTGGATTTAGGTGTATCGGGTGCGCCAGAAACTTTTTTAGTCGATAAAAACGGCACTATTTTGTTGCATCACACCGGTGATATAAATCCGCGAGTATGGCGAGCTAAATTTGCGCCAATTATGCAGGAGCTTAAATAATGAAGTGGTTACTACTTACGCTTAGCCTTTTTGTAAGCATGGGTGCGTTTGCACAGCAAGATCGCTATCAATTTGATAACAACAAACAAGCAATATTGTTTGAAGAGTTAACCAAAGAGCTACGTTGCCCTAAGTGTCAAAATCAAAACATTGCGGACTCCGACGCTGTTGTTGCTAAAGACTTGCGCGATAAAGTACTCGTATTGGTTAAAGAAGGTAAAAGTAAAGACGAAGTGATTGATTATATGATTGACCGCTTTGGCTATTTTGTTCATTACGAGCCACCTGTTACACCAGCGACTTTAGTGCTGTGGGTACTACCTGTGTTAATTGTAATTGTTGGCTTTGGTTTTATTGTTATTCGCCAACGAAAAGCATCAGTAAAACAAACATGGAGCAGCGACGATGAAATGCTGCTAGCGAAGCTAATTGAACAAAATAAACGTCAGGAGCAAAGCTAAATGATTTTAATGTGGGCGTGTTTTGCCTTACTCACACTGGTTGCTCTTAGCTTTGTTATGATACCTTTTTTAAAAAAAGAGCGTGTTCAAACGATTACTCATAACGCCAATGCTGAATTAATTAGTATTTATGAGCAGCGTTTAGTCGATTTGCAAACTGATTTAGATAATCAACGCATTGATAGCGTAAATCACGCAGAATCAATTGTTGAATTAAAACGTCGCTTATTGAACGAGCTATCACCAGAGAAATCACTTAACAGCAAAGGTAATAATCGTATTTTTGCTTTAACAGGCGGTGCATTTGTTCTTGCGCTTACAGGGATTTTTTATAGTTTTACAGGCAGTCAGCAGCAAATTTCGGCTTGGCATGACGCAATGGATAATTTAGCTGATTATGGCGAGCGTGCTGTAATGCAAAAAGGTGAGCCGCTTAGTCAAAATGAGCTGCAGGCTTTTGCATTGGCGCTTCGTACTAAACTTAGCCGCTCTGGCGATGATGAAGTTGCTTGGATGCTACTTGGTCGAGTGGCTATGTCGCTTAATGAATTTGACATGGCGCAGCAGTCATTTGATAAAGCACTACGTATGAACCCTGATAATATGCAGGTTCTTATTAGTTACAGTCAGGTTTTATTACTTGAAGGTAGCGAAGCTAATATGACTCGCGCGGCAGGTATGCTTTCAAAAGTGCTAAACGTTGAGCCTACTAATTTAGATGCTATTTCGTTACTAGCCCTGATAGCGTATGAACGTAAAGATTGGCCGCAAGCTAAAACTGCATTTGAAGTTTTATTGGCGAGCATGGAAAAAAATGATTCACGTTATAACATGATCTCCGAACGTATTGCTGATATTGAGCAACAAATGCAAAGTGAAGGCTCAGTTATGCCAGTTACTACTACAACGGGTGCTATTGCAGTTACAGTCGACATTGCAAAAGAGCTTATTGATAAACAGCCAAAAGACGGTATTTTGTTTATATTTGCAAAAGCTGCAACTGGCTCACCTATGCCATTAGCTGCTGTTAAGCTGACTAAATATTCATTTCCAATTACAGTTGAGTTGAGTGATAGTAGTGCAATGGTTGCAGGGCTTAACTTATCTAGTGCAGAAAATATTATTATTTCGGCGCGTATTTCTATCGATGACTCTGTTATGCCAAGCTCTGGTGAGCTAGAAGGTCATTCACAGGCGTTAAAGCGTGAAAGTGTAAGTGACTACCAACTTCAAATTGATACATTAATACCTTAAGGACGTTAGATGTTAAAACACAGTTTTACTTTTTTATGTTTATTGATACTAGCCGGCTGTGCTCAAGTACCTCAAAGCAAAGTAGATGACAGAGATCCGCTGCAAAGTATTAATCGTCCATTATATGACTTTAATATGGATGTACTGGATGCTTATTTATTGCGCCCAGTTGCTGTAGGTTATGTTGAAGTAACGCCTGTACCGGTAAGAAACGGTATTGTTAATTTTACAGGTAATATCACCGCACCTGTAGATATGATCAATGCGGGTTTGCAAGGTAAACCGGGTAATGCAAGTGTGAGCTTAGCACGCTTTTTAGTTAACTCTACTGTCGGTCTGTTTGGTATCTTTGATGTTGCAAGCTCACTAGGTCTTGAAATAGTCGATGAAGACTTTGGACAAACGTTGGGTGTATGGGGTGTAGGTGATGGCGCCTATTTAATGTTACCAGGTATGGGGCCAACAACAGCACGTAACCTGACCGGTGATGTAGTCGACAACTTTGTATTACCTGAAGTTGCGCTAACGACTCCACAAACTATTTTAGTATTTGTTTTAAAAGCAGTTGAGGCGCGTGCATCTTTAATACCACAAGAAGGGCTATTAAATGATTCACTTGATCCGTACTTATTTGTAAAAGATATTTACTTCCAGCGTCAAATTTATGAGCTGTACGATGGCAATCCACCAGTTAAAGAAGAGCCAGCTGATTTTGATGAAGACTTTTTAGAAAGTTTATAATTGAAGCCAATGATAAAAACGCCAGCTAAATGCTGGCGTTTTTATTGACTGTTTATATAGAATCTGAACTTTGGCTAGAGAAAAATAAACTTAGATATCATTATGATTCAATATATTAGTAAATGTTTTAACCAGAGTTCGGGTTACTTATTTTTCGTTAACTATTAACTGCATTTGCTCATTAACCCAAGTCAGTGCTTCATGATAGGCATCAGGAACTTTTTCACCTAGGTTTAGTTCTTTCGTTAATTCGTTTGCGGCTGACCAGTTAGCTTGTTCATAATACTTAACTAAGTTTAAATATTTTGCCAGCAAGCCTTCATCGTTTAATAACGCTGCTTTTATGTCATTCGAAAGTGGAAGCTTTTTCATAACGCTTTCCATACTCTCATCTAAAATAGCATCCATAAGAGACATCATACCGGTTAAAAATGCCATGCCGGTATCTTTAAATTGTCCATGGGATATAGCGAGTAACTCACCAAAACGAGCGCGCGTAAGCGATAGCCTAATTAGCTCTACAGGTTTATCTGCTGATACTTGCGCTGCAAATAATAATGATAATAGTTTTTTAATTTCGTTAGCACCAAGCACTATAAGGGCTTGCTTAATGGTACTTATTTCAGCACGCCTTGCAAAGGCAGCAGAATTTGAATACCTAAGTAATTTGTAAGATAGGTTTACATCACGCTCAAACACATCAGTGATTTTTTTAAGATCCATATCAACGCTTGATGTTTCGTAAAGTAATTCAGCTAATGCCATTTCTGAAGGCGGTAGAGCCTTACTTTGTACCATTTCAGGTTTTGAGAAGAAAAATCCTTGGAAATAATCAAAACCAAGCTCTAGAGCTTGTTGGTAAATTTCATAGGTTTCTACTTTTTCGGCAAGTAACTTAATATGCGAGTGCAGTTTTAAATCATTAAGAACCGTTTTTATTGTATCTATATCAGATGCTAAAAAGTCTATTTTAATAATATCAATAAATGGATAAAAGTGGCGCCAAACAGGCTGATGAATATAATCATCAAGAGCAATAGTGTAACCTTTATCTTTTAGATCTTTCACTATGGCTAATAATCGCTTCCCAGGTTGCACAGTTTCAAGGATTTCTACAACTACAGTATCTTTGCCCAGTAGTGTTGGGTAGCCCTTTGATAGCGTTTCTAGGGTGAAATTTATATAGGCGGGTTTATTGTCGGTTAAATCTTCTAAGCCGAAATTAAACTGACTACCTTCAATTAGTCGTGTAGTTGCCTCGTCACCGTCTATATCGGGAAATACGTTATCAACGCCATCGCGAAATAAAAGTTCATATCCGATGAGCTTTTTATCTCTGTCTAAAATAGGTTGGCGTGCAGCGTAAAAATACATAAACAGTTCCGTAAGAGTAATCTAATTAGTTATTGTAATAATATATGGCAAAAGACTCAAAATAGCATTACGTATATTTGCTAGATTAATAAATTATCATTAAAAATTAAGGTCTTTCTAGTATTTAATTTATTATATTTCACCAATTCGCTTTAAAATTATTCAACATGAGTATTTTTGTATCAGGTGAGGGCAACAAGTTGGAGATTTTATTATCAAGCATGATATAGTCAGCGAGAATGGTTTTTACCCCAATAGTGTCTTAACTATAAAATTTTAAGAGTCATTATTTGGATTAAAGCCTATTATTAATAATTATGCGGAGGCTAATTTGGAAACAGGAATGATTATTTCACTAGCATTATATTTTATTGTAATGTTAGGTATCGGACTATATGCATATAAGCAATCTACTGACGATGTATCTGGTTACATGTTAGGTGGACGAAATCTATCTCCAAGTGTAGCTGCACTGTCTGCAGGTGCATCTGATATGAGTGGCTGGATTTTAATGGGCCTACCTGGTGCGATGTTTGTTACTGGTTTTAGTAGTACATGGATAGCAATTGGCTTGGTGATTGGTGCTTGGTTAAATTATCTGTTAGTTGCACCGAGATTACGTGTTTACACTGAAAAAGCAAATGACTCTATAACCATCCCAGACTACTTTTCAAATCGCTTCAATGATAAATCCAACCTATTACGTGTTGTATCAGCTGTGGTAATTATTGTTTTCTTTACTCTTTATACTTCATCTGGTGTTGTCGCTGGTGGTAAATTGTTTGAAAGCTCATTTGGTTTAACTTATGAAATGGGTTTATACATTACAACGGGCGTAGTTGTTTTATATACCTTGTTTGGTGGTTTTTTAGCTGTAAGCTTAACTGACTTTGTGCAAGGTTGTATTATGTTCATTGCACTTATTCTAGTACCAACGGTTGCATACTCTTTGCTTGAACAACCTTTAGAATCAACTTTACATAGCGTAAATCCAGATATGCTTAACTGGATTGGTGCAGGTTCTGCATTAGGTATTATTTCTGCAATGGCTTGGGGTTTAGGTTATTTTGGCCAACCACATATCATTGTTCGTTTTATGTCGGTACGTAGTGTTAAAGATATGCCTAAAGCACGCCGTATTGGTATGACATGGATGATTGTTGCTGCCATTGGTGCTGTTGGTACTGGTATATTTGGTGCAGCTTATACTTATGAGAACAACATTGTAGTTGAAGACCCTGAAACAATTTTCTTAATTCTTTCTGAGTTGCTGTTCCACCCACTTATTGCTGGCTTTTTACTTGCTGCAATTTTGGCTGCGATTATGAGTACTATCTCATCTCAATTATTGGTTAGTTCAAGTTCATTAACAGAAGATTTCTATAAAACATTCTTACGTAAAGATGCCAGTGATAAAGAGCTAGTTGCTGTTGGCCGTATTAGTGTTGCCGTAGTTGCTATGTTCGCTATTTATTTAGCTTACGACAGAGATAGCTCTATTTTAGACCTAGTAAGTAATGCGTGGGCTGGCTTTGGTGCTGCGTTTGGACCTCTTGTATTGTTTAGCCTTTATTGGAAACGCATGAACTTTGCTGGTGCGTTAGCTGGTATGTTAGTAGGCGCATTTACTGTGCTAATTTGGATATATGGACCATTTACTATCAATGGTGAAAGCTTAAGTAGCTTTATGTACGAAATAGTACCGGGCTTTATTTTAGCGAGTATTGCAATTGTTGTTGTTAGCTTAGTAACAAAAGAGCCTGAGCAAAACATCACTGCTTTATTTGATGAAGTAGAAAAAGAGCTTTAATTAGCAATTACTACTTATTTTAAAGTGAGTAGTAATTAATACCAATCCGCAATAATACTTAATCATTTTGCGGGGCTAAACGTGTTGCTACCGGCGTTAAAAAATTCTCATTTAGTACAACTAAATATCGAATTTTTGCCTAGCTATCAACACGTTTTTCCACCCTAAAGAGATCATTTAATTAAGCGAATTAGTATAATAAAAAAGGGAGCAACTTAGTTGCTCCCTTTTTTATTTAGTTTGTCCCGTTCGAGGAGGGAACACTCTATGAATTAACTTACTTTTTTATCGTTGTTATCTTCAATTGATGCAACGTTATCTGACTTTTTACTTTTTGCTGGCGCTTTGGTAACAGCTGGATCTTTGCCACCTTTTAATATGGTCATAAAATCATCTTTGCTTTTCGCTATTTCTAAAGCAAGTGATTCAATTTGTTGCTCACTAAGCGGTACGTCTACCTTTTCTAGCATCAGCTCAAGTGATTCTGCTATATCGAGCATCTTGTCATAAGCATCAGCTTCTTTTTTGGTAGTAAACGTCATACGCTCGACTCCGTTTCGTTCTACAACATATTTAACAACAACAGCCATGATTTCTCCTGCAAAATTGCTTGGCACCGTGGTTTTTAAAAAACCATTAGATTACTGTTTTTATGTACAGTAATGGTTTGTAAGTAAATTTGCAAGCGCGAAGTATTAATTTTTAGGTGTCTTAAATTTGACAAAAAACGGTAACTTTACTTTAGTTAAGCAATCACTTTGTTGTACCAGCTGCATTTTCAGGATTTCGGATCATAGTGATAATGCGTTTAGGTACACTTTAAGTGATGAACTTTACAGTTCCTTATTTATTGATTTCCTGAGCAATACTCAAAATTAAGAAAAGAAGAATAAGGACAAGTTTAATGAAAACGTTAAAAAATTTACTCATCATAAGTTTATTATGTTTACTACCCGCGACTACCGCGTATGCACAATTATCAGAAGTAACTAAGCAAATGCCTCAAGCTGAGACAATTAGTATAAATAATGCTGATGCAGAGATGCTTGCTAAGTTACCTGGTATAGGTAAGAAAAAAGCGCAGGCAATTGTGGATTATCGTGAAGAAAATGGCGAATTTAAAAGCGTTAGTGATTTATCGCAAGTTAAAGGGATTGGCAAAAAACTTTTAGCTAAATTAGAGGGGAAACTTTCACTTTAATATTTCTAAAAAGTAATCAGGGTGCTAGGCGCCCTGATTAAATTGTTTTAGCGCATCGCTTAAGTGCTTTTTAGCAAAGTTAATTTCAATAGGTGTAGTTAATAGTGGATAGCACAATCCGCCAAGTATCAAAAATGGTATTAATATCCAACCTTTAAATACAGTGAATATTAAAAATAGTGGGCTAAGTAATAGCAACTTTATAATACGCAATAGAACTTTATCAGTTGGCGATAGCTGACTTAATGCAAGCGCAATTACGTCTTGACGCTGGCGTACTTTTAAATGCTTAAGCTGGTCTAATTGGCTTGAAAAAAATGTAAACATATCAAATCGACTTTTTAATTGATAAACGGGCAACAATTATAATAAATAGCGTTAGTGAGAAAATCCCAAATATCACTTCCATCCAAGCAGGCATGCTCATGCCAACAAACTGCCAATCTATATTTCCACAATCCCCGGTAGCTTGAAAAAAGCTAGGTATCCATTCATGTAGTGGCATAAATGATGGGAAATTTGGTTCAAACTCGCAGCTAAATGCAAAAGGGTCTGTGGTGGTCTGCATATCAATATGTTCGCGAGCAATTAAGTATCCCCAAACACTCGATATTCCCCAAATAACATACGCTATCATACGCACAGTTTTACTTTGTGGTTTACTCGAGCCTACAATCCCTGCGCCTAATAAACCCAATGCTGCAGTGCGTTGATATATACACATTATGCAAGGCGCTAACCCCATTTTGTATTGAAAGAAAAGAGCGGTAACTTCAAGTAAAAAAACGATAGCTGTAAATAAAAGCCACGGGGTTCGTTGGGTAGGTAATTGTGCAAGCCAGTTCATAAAAATTCCGCGTTTTAATAGGACGTTAGATTATGACGTAGGATAAAGTATGCAGCAACAAAAAGGAAAAAAAAGCTACCGAAGTCGCTTTTTATAAGATGAAATTAATGACTACTCAATTCAGCCTTAGCAAAGGTTAAATGACGTTCTATTATTTTTCCATCGATACATAAGCTCAGTTATATTGCTTACTTATACTAAGGTGATGCATCATCTAAAGAATTTTTTATGGTTGCACTTTTTTGTACTTTTTCTTATGGCAAGTGCGGGATAAGTTAATTAAGCTCAGGCGCTGCGTAAATAAAAATATCTCCATAATAACAATGTACCTACAATGAATATTACTCTAGATATTCATGCATTGTAGCTAAATTAGAGAAACCCAAATTTAATTATTTATTAATTTTAAATTTCTACCCATTTGCTTTATTAATATATATTACTTTACTTGTTAGTTGTGCTTCGTCTGGTACAATCAGTCAGTTATTCGTGTAAAACGATGAGTGTTGATTAATTCGAGTGGGAACTGGATGAGAATTTTTAAAGCGAAAAGCCCAGCAGGATTTGCTGAAGAATATATAGTTGAGTCCATTTGGAACGGCGATTTCCCTCCAGGTTCAATTTTACCTGCCGAGCGAGAACTTTCAGAGTTAATTGGTGTTACAAGAACAACCTTGAGAGAAGTATTACAGCGTTTAGCGCGTGATGGTTGGCTAACAATTCAGCATGGTAAACCTACAAAAGTAAATAACTTTTGGGAAACGTCTGGCTTAAACATTCTTGAAACATTAGCGCGCTTAGATGAAGACAAGATGCCAGAGCTGACAGATCAGCTTTTATCTGCACGTACTAATATTAGTGCTATTTATACACGTGCTGCAATTAAGTTAAATCCTGAACGCGTAATTGAAATTTTATCACAAAGCCATGAGCTAGAAGACACCGCTCAAGCATTTGCTGACTATGATTATAAAGTGCATCACGAATTAGCCGTTGCGGGTAATAACCGTATTTATGTATTAATACTTAATGGTTTTAGAGGCTTTTATTCAAAAATTGGTTGTCATTACTTCTCTGATGCCGGAACTCGTGAACTTGCTCGTCAGTTTTATAAAGATTTAACCATTTTGGCAGAAAATAAAGAGCATGATGGTGCTATTTCTATGATGCGTAAATATGGTCATCAAACGGGTGAGATTTGGCAAAAAATCCGTGGTGATATGCCCTCAGATATAATGGACTAAGTCTAAGCGAGAAACCTGCATTTGCAGGTTTTTTTATATCTGTAAATTTAGCGCCACCGTATATGAAATTCTAAAAAGTTTAATGTATAAACCACTTCGATATTTTTAAAATTTCTACTTAGTTACAACGCAACTTACACTTTAAAATAGACCTATTATTTAAGCATATTAGTGCAAGTTGCAAGTGTTCGTTATTTTCGATTGCTCACATCGTTAAATGCGATTGTCCTTTTGCAGTGAATAACTTTAGAATGCCAATTAATTATATGTATGCGCTATTGGTTTTTAATTTTTAGCGCACATATAAGTACCAGCATTGCGAAAGCAATTGAAAACAAACTCAAAATATTTGGAGAATAAAATGGGTGTATTAGTAGGCCGCCAGGCACCAGACTTTACCGCTGCAGCTGTTCTTGGTAACGGTGAAATTGTAGATAGCTATAACCTTCATGAAACAATTAAAGGTAAAAAAGCAGTTATCTTCTTTTACCCACTAGATTTCACGTTTGTATGTCCTTCTGAACTTATTGCATTTGATAAGCGTTTTGAAGAGTTTCAAAAGCGTGGCGTAGAAGTAATTGGTGTTTCTATCGATTCACAATTCTCACATAACGCATGGCGTAACACTGCTGTTGCAGACGGCGGTATTGGTAAAGTTCAATACGCACTAGTTGCAGACGTTAAACACGAAATTTGTAAAGCATATGACGTTGAGCATCCAGAAGCGGGTGTTGCGTTCCGTGGTTCTTTCTTAATTGATGAAGAAGGTAACGTACGTCACCAAGTAGTGAACGATTTACCACTAGGTCGTAACATCGACGAAATGCTTCGCATGGTTGACGCGCTAGCGTTCCACACTGAGCACGGTGAAGTATGTCCTGCTGGTTGGACTGAAGGTAAAAAAGGTATGGACGCAAGCCCTGAAGGCGTTGCTAAGTTCTTATCTGAAAACGAAGGCGAGCTATAATTTAGCCCTTAGTTTTAAATAAAAAAACCGCCAATTGGCGGTTTTTTTATTTGTAGCGTTAGCTCACTTTAAAATAAGCTCGCAAAGTTAAAACGAGAAGCTAACTTTAGTATAGAAGTATCGGCCTCTAGGGTTGTGTACACCTGAAGCATAACCGTATAGATCAGCGTCGCCATCACCAATTGCAAATGGTGGCTCTTCATCAAATAAGTTATTTACACCTAGCGATACTTTAGTTGAGTCAGTAACACGATAAGATGTTTGTAAATCTACCAATGTTTGCGAATCAATCATACGTGATGTATTGCTATCAAAGTCTAAATTACCGTCAAAATCAATATCTGGGGTATCTTCAAACTCACCTACATAACTGATGTTTACGTTTGTATTAAACTCGCCAATTTCCCAGTTTGTAGAGAAAATCCAGCGGTGCTCTGGATAGCCATACTCACCGGTGTAATCGCGGCCATCTTTTTCAAATTTATCTTGGTATGCCCATTCTAAATTAAATTTCAATAAACCTAAGTCATCAAGTGAGTGATTGTAGTTAGCTGAAACATCAACCCCAGATACTTCTTGCGAAGAAACGTTTTCAAATGTGCTGTAAATTTTTTGAATTGTTCCTAAGCTATCGCCACCTGTAGGTGTTAAGCGTACACATACAGTACTATCTTGGTTATTACACTCAGAGTTATAAATTGGACCAAACTCTTGCTCATCAATTTTGTTATCTTGAGTGATGCTCCACACATCGACACTTAAACCAAACTCAGCAGAAGGCGCCCAAATAAAGCCGACATTCCATGATTCTGATTCTTCAGCTTCAAGGTCAGGGTTACCAGCAAATTCAATGTTGTAATCAAGTGCATCACAATCAAGGCCCGTTGCTTCACATCGGTATGTATCTACAAAGAATTGGCTTTCTTGAGATGGACCTAAACCAACTTGTGCCAAAGAAGGCGCTCTAAAGCCTTGTGCCCAAGAGCCACGCACTGTGATTTCATCAGTAGGCGCCCAGCGAAGAGCTACTTTAGGGTTTGTTGTTGTACCGAAGTCACTGTAGTCATCGTAACGGCCAGCAAGTTGTAGCTCTAAATTATCAGCAAGAGGGATAGAAAACTCGACATAGGCTGCGTATTGTTCACGATCTGCAGATGCAGATACAGACTCTGTGCCAAATATTAAACCACGTTGAAATTGATCATCAGGAATGTCATTAACGTCTTCTTCACGGTACTCAATACCTGCAGCCATCATTACTACATCATCGCCAAAACTAAATGCTTCACCTGTAATGTTTGCATCAAAGGAAGTCATGTGAGACTCACCACGACGCACTAAGCTTGTTGTAATACGATCAATTACAGCAGGGTCGTTGTATGTGCCACCAAATGGATTGTAGTTTCCTGCATCAATTTCTTGTTGTAAGAAATCAGTACGTACCCAACCTTGTGTTCTATCACCTGTTTGCAGAGATTTACTACGGCCTTTTTGTACAGCGGTTTCCCAGCTCCAGTCATTAAACTCACCTCTAAGCCCTGCAACAAAGCGAAGAGTATCTGATTCAATATCCCATTGGCGTGCGCCAGCATCAACTGTACGGTAACGACCAATTTGAATGTCTTCACCAAATGGATTGTTAGGGTGGCTAGCTGGGACAGTTAAGCCTGCATCTTCATCAAGTGGAGTAGGGGCTCCGGCCGCAACAGACGTATTGTGCTGTACTGCCATTTCTAAAAAGCCCGTAATGCCATTATCAAAGTTATATTCAAATTGAGAAATAGCACCCACGCGTTCAGACGCTGGTGCGATATAACCGTAGGGGCCGTAATCAAATAAACAACTGCCGCTTGAAGTTGCATTTTCAGCAGGACAAGCCGGATCAATTGTTTTAACACCGTCTACATAAAAATATCCAGGGAAGCCACGAGATGAGCGAAAATCTTCACCACCATAAGGTGATTGATTTGCTGTACCTAAGCTGCCCATTTCATCAGAAGAAAGAGATGTATTTTTAAAGTAATCGATAATAACTGATGCGCTACTTTTCTCGCTAGTAGTACCCCATACTAAACTTGCTGTTGTTTCTTCATAATTGGGACCATCAGTACCACCGTAGCCCAAATTAACTTCAACACCGTCAATGTCTTTTTTCAAGATAACGTTTACCACACCCGCCACTGCGTCTGAGCCGTAGATAGCTGAAGCACCATCTTTTAGTATATCGATTCGCTCAATGGCAGAAACTGGGATACTGTTAATATCTACAAATGAGTTTGTGATACCTTCGGCAAATGCACTAATAGATACACGACGGCCATTGATTAGTACGAGCGTAGCATCAGCACCTAAGCCACGTAAACTAACAGCAGCAGACCCATTTGCAGTTGAATCTTGGTTGTTACCACGTGTTGAGAAAGTACCGCTACCCGCTACAGGCATTCTTTCGAGGAGTTGTTGTAGGTTGTCATAACCCATGTTCTCAATATCAGCTCTTGCGATTGATTGAACCGGAGAAGGTCCTTCGATATCTGAACGTTTGATTCGTGAGCCAGTTACTTCAATGCGCTCTACTTTTTTAGCTTCTTCAGCAGCGTAAGTTGTTGTTGTAAAACCTGCTGAAAGTGCGATTGTAGCACCTGCAATTAAGCTAGGTGTAAATGCAGTTGATTGCTTCATCCTTAAGTCCTTGTTGATATGTTATAAATTTAGTTGCTCTATACCAATCCTTTTTAAATTGTTAAATAAATCCCATATTTAAGCGGATTGATATAACAAGCGACGACATTAATATCATGTAACTTAAGTGTTAGCAATTAGACTGAAATGTGATTTTAGTATGGTTTTTTGTGTGTTTTTGGATGATTTTAAAACAGATGTTATGCGCTGAAGGAGGTTGAAATAGGCGCATATGTTTTATTTTGGAAATAACAAATACAGCCTAAATGCGAGTAATAATTAAATTAATTAATTCACAATAAAATTGTAATAAATTATTTACATGTATATTCTGAATGAATAGTAATCTTGTTGTATATTAATAAAACAAATAATAGTTGGTTTTTTTTAATAAAAAAAACGCCTAACTTGTTAGTTAGGCGTTGTGCTTATACTTTGTGTTTCATTAAACGTTCTTTTTCGCGAGACCAATCTTTATTTTTCCCGTCGTCACGTTTATCGTGCAACTTTTTACCTTTTGCTAGATGAAATTCAAGTTTCACCCAACATTTTTTCCAGTACATAGCTGTAGCTATTAATGAATAGCCATCTCGCTCTGTTGCACCGAGTAGACGGTCAAGTTCGCGTCTGCTTAATAGTAACTTACGATAACGCAACGGATCGCAAATTACATGGGTTGATGCACTATTAAGTGGCTGGATTTGCGCGCCAAGCAAAAATGCTTCGCCATTTTTAAGATGAATATAAGTTTCGGTGATGTTTACCTTACCTGCTCGGATACTTTTTACTTCCCAGCCTTGTAGTTCAACACCTGCTTCAAACTTATCGTGTAAAAAATACTCATGTCGCGCTTTTTTGTTTAGCGCGATGGTATTACTTGTCGATTTTGATGAATTTTTCTTAGCCATAGTGCCCTATAATATACGTAATGTGAGATGTTTTACATCGATTTTTTAATAATGCTTTTAAAAATTAAGCTTTAATTTAAGCAGCATGAAAATTTGGGGAAACGCGCAAAGCTTGCTAAAATTCGCCCACACAGTTGGGAGTGAGTATGCCACAAATAGAAAAAAGCGCGCTGGTTATGTACAGCACTAAAGAGATGTTTGATCTAGTTAATGATGTAGAAGCTTATTCGCAGTTTTTACCAAATTGCTCAGACTCAAAAATTGTTTCACAGCATGATAATAACATGACCGCGAGTTTAGAAATATCCAAGGCGGGTATAAAAAAGTGGTTTACCACCAAAAACACCTTTGTTGATGAGCAAACAGTGTTACTAAGCCTTGTTGATGGACCATTTAAGATGTTAAAAGGACGTTGGCACTTTCAAGAGCTTGACGCCAAAGCATGTAAAGTTCACTTGCAACTAGAATTTGAATTTTCAAGTAAGTTAATAGAGCTTGCCTTTGGTAAGATTTTTAACGATGTTGCAAAAAATATGGTGAGTGCATTTACTCAACGTGCAAAACAGGTTTATGGAGCGAGAGCATGATTAATGTTGAGGTGGTATTTGCGTTACCAACCACGGCAACGTGTTTATCAATTGAAGTGCCACTAGGGACTACAGTCGAGCAAGCTGTTATTCAGTCAGGTATTATACAAAAGTGCCCTGAGATAGATGCTACATCGCTAACTTTAGGTGTGTGGAATCGAACTGTAAAAGCTAACTATGAGTTAAAAGACGGTGACCGTATAGAAATATATCGTCCATTAATTGCAGATCCTAAAGATGCGCGTAGAAAGCGTGCAGAAAAAGCTAAAGAAGAAGGGCGTGCAAATAAAATAACGGGTGGCCGCCCACTCGAAAAGTAACGAAAATCGGTATAAACGTGGAAAATTTAACGGATTAAATCACACGCTGACGTTGTTTAAAATGGTAAAAGCTTTTAAATAAACCAATAAAAAAGGTGAGCCATGCTCACCTTTTTTTACCACTTGAGAAATTTATTGCTCGAGCGGTGTAGTAAAGTTTTCAGGTTGGTCATAATCACCTGAAATTGAAACTAACTTTTCATTTTCAAAGTTAATTACTAACTCTTTATTTTGCTCGTTTTTACGGCCTTTATTGAAGCTGTAAATATAACGCCAAGTATTGTTATCAAAGGCGTCTTCGGCAATAGGTCTGCCTAATACGTAAACAACTTGCTCTCGAGTCATATTTACACGAAGTTTTTCAACATCCGATTGCTCTAAAAAGTTGCCTTGTGGGATGTTAATTCGGTATACCCAGCTAGAGCAACCTGCTGCTGAGCTAAGTGTTAAAGCAACGATAAGCCAAAGAGAAAAAGTTTTTAACGACTGCATTGTTAGTTGTGATCCTTATTTTTTATAATCTGCATGATACCGATTAGTCACTGAAGGTAAAACCCTTTTAAGCAATTGTTTTATGTTAAGGGCGTTAAGGTAATGTTTTGACCATAAATAATGAAAAAAGTTTACAGCACATCGAAACGAATATTTTAAAAACGGAGTCTACTTGGTTTTTATATATAGTTGAGACACGATTTGGTCATTGGTACACAGGGATCACGACTAATGTTGAAAAACGCTTTGCAACTCATCAAGCCGGCAAAGGGGCCAAAAACCTTAGAGGGAAAGGGCCGCTTTTACTTATTCATCAACAACAAGTTGGTAATAAAAGTGAAGCAAGTAAACTTGAGTATCAATTAAAAAAGCTCCCTAGAGCCAAAAAAGAAGCATACGTTTTAGCATTTAATACCGGCGACACTAAAATCATTTAGTTAATTTATTTAGATTAAACCGTATTCGCTGTGGGCAAAAGCTAGCTTTTAATATAGCTTTTGCTCACAAAGGAAATATAGCCGTTATAGCTGCTTAGCGATGTTTTTCAAAGGTAGCGACAAGTGCATCGAGTATTTGAGCGCTGTTTGCCAAGTCACGAATAGCTTGCTCTGTATTGATTTGCTCGCTCATTGCTTTATCGCTAATTTCACTTATTTGCTCTATGTTACGACCTACATCAGCAACCACATTACTTTGCTGCTCAGTTGCAGTTGCAATAAGCGTAGCCATATCGTTTATTTGATTAGCTGTTTCGGCTATCGCATCGAGTAATTCTACTGAGCTTTGCATGGCTCCAACGCTTTGCTGCGCTTTATCTTTTGATTGGCTAATATCGTTAACTACATCATCAGATATTCTTGTAAGCTCTTCAATCATAGATTGAATTTCGGTGGTTGATTGCGATGTACGGTTTGCCAGAGCGCGTACTTCATCAGCAACAACAGCAAAGCCTCGGCCGTGCTCACCTGCGCGAGCAGATTCAATTGCCGCGTTTAAAGCAAGTAGATTAGTCTGATCCGATATCCCTCTAATTGAATCCACAATACTTGCTATATCAACCGTTTTTTTAGAAAGCAAAGTAACTTGCTCTGTTATGCCATCAATATCGCTAGCTAGGGCTGAGATAGTTGCCTGGCTTTGTAATACTTGTTTGTGGCTTTGAATGGTGTTCTCACGGCTGTTATCGGTTAACTTAGCTGTATTCGCTGCGCTTTGTGCTATTTCTTGCACTGTAGCGCCCATTTCGTTGATAGCTGCTGCGACAGATATTGTTTGCTCTTTTTGATTATCAATTGCTTGCGAGTTTCGTTTTGCCTGTTCAAATACATGATCAGAACTTTGGCGAATATCGTGGCTTTCACTGGCAACTTGAGTAATCGCTGTTTCTATTTTATTTATAAACTGGTTAAAGCCATTACTTAGATTGTTGAGCTCTGGTTGGCTTGATTCTGGTAAGCGGTACGCTAAGTTTGCATCGCCAGAGCCTAAGCGTGAAAATAACTCAGCCATTTTAGAAAGTGGAGATGAAAGAGAGCGAGCAAGTAAGTAACTAATCAAGCTAGCAACTAACGCGGTAATTACTGTAAAAGTAAATATTTGCCATTGTAGGGTGTTTACACTTGCGAATACTTCACTTTTTGGTACTTGAGCTACAACATATAAGTCAGTGTTTTTAATTGGGGTTGCAGCTATAAGAGTAGGTTCGCCATTTAAGCTAATTTCTTCTAGTGCAAAGCCATTACTATTAAATAGTTGGCTGTGAATATTTGCAGTATATAAATCGTCAATATTTGCTTTTGCTACTTTATTGGCATCTTTATGAAGTTGAATTAATCCATTTTTATCTGCAATAAATACAAAACCTGTTTGCTCAATTTTAAATTGCTGTAATAGCTTTTGCATATCAGTGATGCTTTTTGCAAGACCTGCTAAACCAGTACCATTAGCTTGCTGATGATTTACAAACATTTTCACATCATTGGCTGACTCTTGATAAATACTGATAGAATAAGGTTGTTTTGATTGTTTGAACGCAAAAAACCAGCCATCAGCTGCATCGTTTTTTAACACACGCAAAAAACCATTTTGGTTCCAGTACTGTGCAGTGTCTCTATTTGCCCAAGATGCTGTTGCTAAATCGTATTGCTGGGCAACACGATTTAATTCTTTTAATAATAAAGTGTCGTCTTGATTACTAGACTGAGCCCACTGTAAAACAAATTCGTTTGATGATAGTTGCTGAGCAGCACCAAGTAACTCATTAATTTCACCGCCTATATGATTACTGATTGTTTGCAGTTTACTAGGTAGCTCTGACTCGATCATACGTTGCTCAATTATGTCTTTAGAGCTGTATAAAGAGGTCAAGCCAATCAGTGCCGCTACGCATATAGCAATAACACTGCCTAAAGCTGTGATTTTTTGAGTAATAGAAAGGTTTTGTATCGTCATGATATTAATTAATTTTACAACTGAGTAGAGGACTATACTAGCACATTATTTATTTAGAGCTAGATATTGCCTACTGTGAAATGAATAGAAGGTAGCGTGTTATGGTTAAAATTTTATGAATATGCATAAAAAAGCCCATAAGCAAAGCATATGGGCTTGGTTTCTAACAAGCGAAACATTTATCGTTTAGGGTTAAACAATCTTTTTCATTGCTGACATGTAGCCACGTAATTTAGCACCTACTTTTTCAACTGGGTGTTCACGAAGGGCGGCGTTAATTTGAATTAATGTTTGGTTATCAACTTGGTTACTGTGCTCGCCAAGGCCTTTACCAATAACATCTGTATCAATTTTTTTCATAAAATCTGCAAGTAATGGTAAACATGCATGGTTATATAGGTAACATCCATACTCTGCAGTGTCAGAAATTGTACGGTTCATTTCAAAAAGCTTTTTGCGTGCAATAGTATTAGCAATTAATGGCGTTTCATGTAAAGACTCGTAGTAAGCTGACTCTTCAATAATACCGGCTGCTGTCATGGTTTCAAAAGCAAGTTCAACACCTGCTTTTACCATTGCTACCATTAAAATACCGTTATCAAAAAATTCCTGTTCTGAGATTTCTACATCGCCAGCAGGGGTCTTTTCAAAGTTAGTCTCTGCTGTTTCAGCGCGCCATTTAAGTAAGTTTACGTCATCGTTATTCCAGTCTTCCATCATAGTGCGTGAGAAAGTGCCGTCGATGATGTCATCTTGATGCTTATTATAAAGCGGGCGCATAATTAGTTTTAGCTCTTCGCTTAGTTCGAACGCTTTTACTTTTGCAGGGTTTGAAAGGCGGTCAAGCATGTTTGTAACGCCGCCGTACTTAAGTGCTTCGGTAATTACTTCCCAGCCGTATTGAATTAGCTTTGATGCATAACCCGCATCAACGCCTTTTTCTATCATTTTATCAAAACATAAAATAGAGCCAGTTTGTAACATGCCACATAAAATGGTTTGCTCGCCCATTAGGTCTGACTTAACTTCAGCAATAAATGATGATTTAAGTACTCCTGCACGGTGTCCGCCAGTCCCTGCTGCATACGCTTTAGCTTGTGCTAAACCATGACCTTGAGGGTCATTTTCTGGGTGAACAGCAATTAGAGTTGGTACACCAAAACCGCGTTTGTATTCTTCACGTACTTCAGAACCAGGACACTTAGGCGCAACCATGATTACAGTAATATCTTCACGTACTTGCATGCCTTCTTCAACAATATTAAAGCCATGAGAGTAGGCAAGTGTAGAGCCTTTTTTCATAAGCGGCATAATTGCACTTACTACAGCAGTATGTTGCTTATCTGGTGTTAAATTAAGTACTACATCAGCTGTTGGGATTAGTTCTTCGTAAGTGCCAACAGTAAAGCCGTTTTCAGATGCGTTCAAAAATGATTGGCGACGCTCAGAAATAGCTGATGCGCGTAATGTGTAAGAAACATCTAAACCAGAGTCACGTAAGTTTAAGCCTTGGTTTAAACCTTGTGCGCCACAGCCTACAATAACTAGTTTTTTACCTTTAAGTGCATCAACGCCATCGGCAAATTCGCCTGCGTCCATAAATTCACATTGCGCTAATTGCGCTAATTGCTCGCGTAAAGGTAAGGTATTGAAATAATTCGCCATTGTTAGTGTCCTATAAAGTCATGTTTGTTAGATGCGCAATGTTTACTGCGCTTACAAACACCATATGTAAAATCGTTGCTTGCGTAAAATGATATATTTGAATTAAAGTGTTTCATAATATGAAATGCAGGGGGTTGGATGGAACATAAGCACTTAAACTACTTTTTAGCGTTGGCTAAAACACTTCACTTTGGGCGCGCAAGTGAGCTTTGCCACATAAGCGCACCCACTTTGAGCCGAAATATAAAACACTTGGAAGAAGAAGTTGGAGTGGCATTGTTTATCCGCGATAACCGAAGCGTTAAATTAACGCGTGAGGGGGAGTCCTTTATTGATTACGCAACGGCAACGCTTGCTAATTGGCAACGTTTTAAAACGAATGTAAAAGACCCACAACAGCATATTTACGGCAAAGTAAGTATTTATTGTTCTGTAACTGCATCTTATAGTTTTTTACATCAAATATTAGAACAACTTCGTGCGCAGCATCAGTACATAGAAATAACATTAAATACCGGTGACCCAGCACTTGCTATAAATCGTGTCCTAGATGGCCACGAATTAATGGCAATTGCAGCTAAGCCTAATAAATTACCGTCGCAAATTGCCTTTGTTGATATTGGGCACTCACCACTTTTATTAATTGGCCCAAAAATTCAATGTCCGATCACACAAAAGCTTACACAAAATAGTGATGACATTAATTGGTCTGATTTAGAGTTTATTGTCCCAGAACAAGGTTTTTCTCGCCAAAGGTTAGAGCACTGGTGGCGCAAAAATAATATTCACGGAAAAATCTACGCCCAAGTTGCAGGACATGAAGCAATGGTATCTATGGTGAGCTTAGGGCTAGGCGTTGCAATGGTCCCTAAAATAGTGCTAGATAACAGCCCGCTGCAAGATAAGGTACAAATCCTAACACCAAAAATGCAAGCACCTGAAGGGTTTGATATCGGTTTGGCGGTATTAAGAAAAGAGTTAAATGACCCTGCAATCAGTGCGTTGTGGAATATTGCGCAAACTTTAGAAGCAAAAGCAATTTAATATGCACACAGAGCAAGCAAATTAGTTAAATAGTATTAATATAGGTTGCGTATGAGTTTACTATTACTTAACATTGAGTGCTAATAATAAAAACAATGACGCTTGAGAGTTTATTTATGAACCACGCCGTATCACTTGCTCATTCTGCTCAATGCCTTAAAAAGGCGATTCCTTTGATGGTAAAATACCGCATGCCGGTTACGCCTATCAACTATGCAATTTGGTACTGTTACATTCAAGGGAGTAACCCTTCATTAAATGCTGAATTAGACCATGTTATTGCTGAGCAACAAACATGCTCACAAGACAAAGCAAAAGAAATTTTTGATAAGCATTTAACGCAAGACGATCTGGCTTTCTTTCAAGAAATGACTGAAAAGTTCCATACAACTATGGAGCAAGTCCAGCAAGATATAAGCACCACGCTTGAGCATTCCAAAAGCTTTACAACAAGTTTAGTTGATTCACAAAATGAATTAAATATGCTTGCTGATGTAAATTCTTATAATGAAATATTAGGTTGTGTAGAGCGCTTAACCGACGATTCTATTGCTATGCAGGATTATGCTAGAGAATTTCAAACTAAGTTAGCTGTTGCTTACAACGAAATAAAAGATTTAAAAGAAGCACTTAATATTTCAAAAGAAGCAGCTGATACCGACACGCTTACGGGGTTTTATAACCGAGGTAAGTTTGATTCAGATATCGTAAAATTTTGTTTTGAATACTCAGAGAAAGCACAGGAAGATTCTCTTGCCGTACTAATTATGTTTGATATTGATCACTTTAAACGTTTTAACGATGACTTTGGTCATCAAAAGGGTGACGAAGTGTTGAGGTTAGTTGCCAAAAAAGTGAGAGAAAATACAACTGAAACAGCAAATATATATAGATACGGTGGCGAAGAGTTTTGTATAACAGCTTATTTTGACACTATTAACGATATAATAGCGTTTGCCGATTGTATACGTTTAGCTATTGCGAAATTAGCGATTCGTAAAAAGCATGATATAACAGCTAAACGTGCTATTTCTGCAAGTTTTGGTTTAGCTATTTTACGTCCATTTACTAATAGCTCAGTTTTAGTTGAGCGTGCAGATAGAGCCTTATATATCGCAAAAACGCATGGCCGAAACCGAATAGAAATAGCCCCTGATATTTAATAAGCATCAGAAGCTTGATTTATTAAGGCTAAAGCCGCTATTAACTTTGGTAACCTAGTAGCTTGTAAGGTTAATAAAAAAAGTTGTTAGAGTTGGCTTCCTGCAGATTTTATTTGAATTAAAGCATTTGCGAGGTTATCCCTCATTTCCAAAGTTTCTCAAAGCAGTGCCAGCTTAGCCAACGCACATAACTAATTTGAAGGGTTTGTCACTTCAAAAACACAAAAGTTAACATTTGTGTATACAAATTGTGAATAATTGTAACCAGCTAGAGCTAGTTTAAAAAGACCTTGCTAGTATGGGGAACTTACTTAATTTAATACTTTGATGTACGCTGATGCGGTATTCCTTCTCCTTATTAACTGCTCTATGTTTTAGCACTTTGTTTGCTTGCCTTTCGGTGCAAGCAACACAGGCAAGCAAGCATGCTGACGATTATACAGAGCAAGATATAACAACTGATCGCCTGCATTTGAGTTTAAGCGTTGGGGCTGGAGTTATAACCAACCCTTTGCATGGTGGAGATAATATTCCGCTTGTGCTTATTCCACAAATTGCGTTTTATGCAGAGCAATGGTTTTTTGATAATGGCCGCCTTGGCTATTCATTTTCACAATCCCCAAAGCATCACTTTAATCTAGTTAGTGAACTCAACTCTGAATCTCGCTTTTTTATAGACTGGCACCCTAAAAATGTATTTGCATTGCAAAGTAGTGCTCTTAATAATCAGTTTGTAATGCAAAATGAAGCCTCGTCCTCTCGCTACGCTGATATTGATAATTTGCATAAACGGCAAATTGCCTTGGATGCGGGTGTTGCATATCACTATGTAAATGATGACCATGTTTTTTCAGTTCAGGCTCTGCATGATATAACCGATGTTTATCGAGGTGTACGCGGTGCATTGCAGTGGCAATATCATACTGTGCTAGGAAAGCTTAAAATAAAGCCAACACTTGGAATAAACTATAAATCTGCGGAACTAAATAGCTATTTTTATGGACTTAATGAGGGTGAAACTCAATTTGGCAAAATAGACGTTGGTAGTAGTTGGCAACCTTATGCTAAAATCGACGCCCGTTGGCCACTGAGTAAGGCTGACTCTCTTCGTTTTCATGTAGCATATTACGACTATTCGGCTATGGATGGCAGTCCGCTCTTTGAACGTACTTATTCAATGACTGCATTTATAGGATTCGATCGTACTTTTTAATATGAAGTATTCAATATTAGTTGTGTTTATTACCACTTTTTTTAGTGGTTTTAGTGTGGCACAAACCCCTGTTTTTAGTGTTTCTCCAAAAGTCTGCGTGGTTTCCGAACAGCAGGATTTTTGCGATCTTGATTTACAGTTTAAATGGCTATTAAACACCTATAGTGATGTCTGTTTGTATCAACAAGAACAACTACTTCAATGCTGGCAGCAGCAGCGTTCTGGGCAATTTAATTATAAAGCGCGTGTTCAGGTGGAGACCATATACTCCTTAATCAATCCTCATACGGGTGTGTTAATAGCAAAAACACAGGTTGAAGTACAAAGCGCTCATGCTAAAAAAAATAGGCGTAGGCTTCGCTCTCCGTGGAGCTTTTTTTAATTTAGGAGCAACTAATGCCAAAAATTTTACTTGTTGAAGATGATCTCGGTTTACAACAGCTAACAAAAGATTACCTTGAACATAATGGCCTTGAAGTCGAAGTGTTAGAGCGTGGTGACGAAGTGTTTAATTACCTAGAAAACAATACACCCGATTTAATGATTCTAGACGTTATGCTGCCAGGTAAAGATGGCTTTAGCGTTTGCCGCCAAGTAAGAGATAAATTTACTCTACCAATTTTAATGTTGACTGCTAAAGGTGAAGACTTCGACCAAGTGCTTGGTTTAGAACTTGGTGCTGATGATTATGTAATAAAACCAGCAGAGCCACGTGTATTACTAGCGCGGATCAATGCATTACTACGACGTGGGCAACCAATAGTAAAGTCTAGTGAAGAACTGCAGTTTGGTGATTTAGTCATCGATAAAACAAGCCGTATTGTAAAACTAAGTGATTCAGAGATTGTATTAACTTCGCACGAGTTTGAACTACTATGGCTATTAGCGTCAAATGCGGGTGAAGTACTAAGCAGAGAACATGTGCACCAACATATGATTGGCCGTCAATACGACGGACTTGATAGAACTGTGGATGTACGCGTATCACGAATTCGTAAAAAATTAGGCGATAATAGTGATAAGCCGTATCGTATAAAAACCGTATGGGGACAAGGCTATTTATTTGTTTCTGATGCATGGGATCTTTAGAACTATTTAAGGTTAATCGGCTGTAATGGGAAAACTGTTTACCAGCTTATACTTATATATCATTGTTTCATTATTTGTTGTAAGTGGTGTTATTGAGCAGCTGTGGCCCTATGAAGAGTCGCAGCAGCAGGTCTTCTTAGACGATGAGTTTGGGCAATCACTGTGGTTGCTTTCACAAACCCCAAATGGTCTTAAAAAACTAAAGCATAACTTTGAAAGTAAAGTGATTGAACGACGTGATTTAATACTTCCTCAAAAACAACAATCGCAGCTAAATCAAAACCACTACTTATATTTGTATGATAAGCAACAACGCATTGTTTGGTATGTAGATCTCGGTAATGATTCATTACTTCAAGTAGGACCGGTAGGCGTATTAACGCAGCAATCATCTTCTGTTTGGCCGTATTTATTACTACTTATTATTGTAGGTATACCAGTTGGGCTATGGAGCTTTTTACTCTGGCGTGACTTTGAAAAGCTACGTAAAGCGTGTGAAGCGGTAGAGGGTTTGCAAGACTTTCAACTAAATGACTCTTCTAAGTCTTTCTTTTTACCTATAACTGATACTTTAAAGGTAATGCAGCAACGTATTGAGTTTTTACTTAGTGCGCAGCAAGAACTTACCTCATCGGTGTCGCATGAGTTTAGAACACCACTAGCACGTTTAAAGTTTGCAATAGTCATGCTACAAGAACAAATGCTTGACGAAAAAGGCGAAAAATACCTAACAAACATGCAAACAGATATTAGTGAGCTTGAGTCACTAGTTTCTGAAATGCTTGAATACGCGCGATTAGACTCTCAACAACCAAGTTTACAGCCAATAAACTGCGATTTAGCTGGGCTGGTAAAAACCACTGTTGAAAAGCTAAATTTTGAAGCTAGAACAACGCTCTCTATAAACCTCCCTGAGCATTTAAATTACTACTGTGATAGCCACTTTATGGCGCGAGTATTTCAAAATTTAATTGGCAATGCGCTCAAATACACTCATCAACAAGTCAAAATTTCATTGCTACAAGAGGCAACTCACATCGTATTGATTGTTGAAGATGATGGTGAAGGGATTGACCCCGTTGAGCGAGAAAACGTATTTAAGCCTTTTACTCGATTAGATAAAAGTAGAGGCAAGGACACTGGTGGCTTTGGTTTAGGGCTTGCTATAGTTGCTAAAATTGTGTCGTGGCACCAAGGAGAGTGTAAAGCAGAAAGCTCAAGCTTAGGTGGTGCTAAATTTATTGTATATTTACCTCTTAAATTTAAGACATAAAAAAAGCGCCTAAGGCGCTTTTTTTGCGGTTAAAAACCAAAATCAACAAGTAGCAATATAATAGACCGCAAGTATTTAAAAAAGTTCTCAATTATTTTTTATTTTTTTCAAGTAATGGCATTAACATTTGCTCAAGGCCATTTAGTTTAACCTCATACATCATCGCTAGTTGGCTACCAAGTTTCGAGTTAGGAAATCCCTGCTGTTTGAACCACACCAAATAAGGTTCTGGTAGTTGTAATAAAGGGCGCCCAGCATATTTCCCAAAAGGCATCGTTGTATTTACAGCTATTTTTAATTGTTTTGGATCCATAAGAGTTACTTAGGTTTTAAAGTCTGCGTAAGTGTAAGGGATTTTAGAAATATAAAATAGGCTGTGACGGGCAAGAAACAGCCTATTTTGCGAGGGAGTAGGCCCTCTGATTTAATAATTTTTTGTTGATTAATATAAACCTAGTTGAACTTTAATTAGCTGGGATCTAATTAAGTTATTATTAGAACATGGGGTTTTATTTAACCAACATGGATAGTCTACCTGTTTTTTATGGTCGTGGTGAAATGGCTTGTAAAGGAATGTAAATAGAATTGCTTTTCATTTAAAAACTAATAACAAAGCCTTAATGATTTTAAGGCTTTGTTATTTATAGACGTTATAAAAAGTGATTATTCGTTAAATAGCTCTTGTTTAACGTGCTCTGCAAAACCACTACCTGCTTCTAAGTAAAAGTTATAAGTAGAATGAACACCCATTTCTTCTAGCTCTTTTTGTTGATCAGGGTAGTTTGCAATAGCTGTTACTTGGCCTTTATAACCTGAGGCTTGTAGTTGCTCTAGCGCAAAAATATTTTGCATATGCTTTGGCATTGCAAGCATGACCATTTCTACTTGCGAATGATTTACTCGTTGCCAAAAGTCAGGATCTGTTGCATCAGCAATTAATACGTTGCGGCCTCTGTTAACGTGCTTATCTACCACTTCAGGTTTTATATCTATGCCTGCAACAACATTTGGGTGAGTCGCGTTGATTGTTTCATAAGCACCAGTACCAATACGTCCCATACCAAAAATGACTATTTTAGTATCGTTTAGGTTAACAGGTAGCTCTTCAGCTAAACGAGTTTTGCTTTCAAACTTTAATAGCCAGTGCTCTATTTTTACGTATAGCTCGTTTGAGCGCTTATTTAACGGCGAGGCAATTACAAAGGTAATAGAAACAGCAATTGCCATTACGGCCAGCCACTCAGAAGTGATCATGCCTGTGCTAGCTGCTACTGCACATACAATTAACCCAAATTCACTGTAGTTAGATAAACTAAAGGCGGTAAGTAATGATGTACGTGCGCGTAGTTTGAATATATTTGTGAACACGTAATAAAGCGCTATTTTAATAGGTAAAACTAAAACAAGTATGATAGCAACGATTAATGAGCTAGTGGTTAGCTCTGCGCTCAAGCCAATACTTAAGAAAAAACCGACTAATAATATGTCTTTTAAATTAAGCAGAGATTTTGATAGTTCTCCTGCTTTTTTATGTGGTGCAAACATCATCCCAATTATGAGTGCGCCTAGGTCGCCTTTTAATCCTGCAAATTCAAATGCATGATAACCAGCAACTAAAGCAAAGAAAAAACCAAATAATGGTAATAGTTCACCATGTTTAGAGCGATTTAATACGCCATACATGACAGGTCGTAATAAAGGCAGAGCAATTATTAATGCAATTGCCCATACATTTGGAATTTTACCTGTACTAATCGCTAAAAAGATAACAGCAAAGATATCTTGCATGACTAGTATACCAATGGCTATTTTACCGTGAAGGCTTGCCATTTCTCCGCGTTCTTCAAGCACTTTTACTGCAAATACAGTACTTGAAAAACTAAGCGCAAACCCAACTAATAAAGCACTTTGCCAACTTAAATCAATAAACAGTGGAATAGCGAAAACACCAAGCAATAACATAAAGCCACTAAAAAGCGCGCTGCTAAAAATAATATGCAATGTTGCAGGCGCCCACACTTGGGGTTTAATTAAACTGTTTACCTTTAGCTTTAAACCAATACTAAAAAGAAGAAGGGTTACGCCAAGTGCTGCTATTGTATCGAGCAACTCTGTACTTTTATAACCCGATAAATTTAAAGCAAAACCTGCTAATAAAAATCCAATAAGAGGAGGCAGCTTTAACTGATAAACAGCAAAGCCACACACAAACGCGGCGGCAAAATAGATTAGTTCCATAATTCTTAATATCACTTCATTTGGGGTTGCAGTGTAACGAAAAATTTATACCATTGAAAATAAAAATAGACCTAAAAATGAACGCGTCTAATCAAATACTTGCCTAGCTGTGTATAAAAAATGCGCATCAAACATATATTTAATCGTAAATAGCATGTAAATAACATTTTTTCACTGACATTGGCTTTTAAATATGGTTAAGATGCGATAACGAAGAAGTTTAAGCAAGAGCAAATAATAGAACCGTTCAGCTTAAGGAGAAATATATGTTTAAAAAGATTTTAGCGTCGGTAGGTATTGGTGCTGCAAAAGTAGATACTGTTTTAGAGACTGAACACCTACAACCTGGTCAGCTTTTTAATGCACAAATAGTCATTACCGCAGGTGATGTTAGCCAAGATATTGCAGGCTTAGATTTATTACTTATGACCCGTGTTAAAGTGGCAGGTGATGATGGCGATTATTTTACCAATCATGTGATTGACCAATGGCGAATTACAGATATAGGTACAATTGAGCCTGGCGAAGTTAAAAGTATCCCTTTTGAAGCACGTCTTCATTCTGAAACACCTATTACAGAAATTAATGCAGGCTACAATCAATCCCATGTGTGGCTTGAAACAGGTTTAGATATTGATTTAGCACTTGATCCGAGCGATAAAGACCATTTACATATTTACCCTAATGAAGCTGTTAAAACGTGCATGCAGGCGATGGAAAAGCTAGGTTTTAGCTTAATGAAGGCTGATGTAGAAAAAGGCCATTTGCGCGCTTCAACATTTCAATCGTTATCGGGCTGTTATCAGGAACTTGAATATAAGCCAAATAGCCGTAGTTTATTTGGCATTCAAGAGATCGAGTTGTCATTTGTACCAGAGGCACATAAAACACACGTGCTTATAGAGCTAGACAGGGCCTTTAGAGGCGATGGTTATGTAGATTTAACGATAGAGCATGACCACGTGAATTTATCGCAGTTGTGCGACCAACTAGAGCGCTTATTTGCTTAATATAAACTAACAAGTGAATAATTTTATTTAACCCGGCCTAGGCTGGGTTTATTGTTTATAGGATTTAAAATGCAATTTAAATGTGAGCAGTTTAATGCTTTAGATGCGCATACTCTTTTTACTATTATGCGAGGACGTGTAGACGTATTTGTTGTAGAGCAGGCGTGCCCTTACCCTGAACTTGATGATGTAGATATTGATTTAAATACACAGCATTTATATACACTAGACAATGGGCGGCTACACACTTATGCCCGATGCTATGAAAAAAATGAGCAATACAGCGCAATAGGGCGCGTGCTGGTAAGTAAAAGTGCGCGTGGCAAAGGCGACGCCACTGTACTTGTAAGTAAAGCTATAGAATGCTGTAAAGAGCGGTGGCCTGAACGAGATATTTATATTGGCGCACAAACCTACTTACTTGATTTTTACCGCTCCTTTGGCTTTGAAGATTACAAAAGTGAATATCTAGAAGACGGTATACCTCATCAAGATATGATTTTAAAACTCACTCAATAAATCCAATTTAAGCAGCTATAAAAAAGCCCACTAATGTGGGCTATTTTATTTAAAACTATTTTAAGGCTAAGGTATCATTTAGCTCAATAGTGAGTGTAAAAACACCATGCCAATAGCCAGTGGACATACAAACTTAGTATACCAAGGCCATATTTTCCAAAACAATGTATTGTGAACCTCTGGGTTACCCTCTTGAATTGCTTTTAGTAATGAGCCTCTATACCAAATCCAGCCTACAAATATACAACACATAAGACCAAGTAAAGGCTGAGCTACTTTTGTAGTGAGAGTTATTACTAAGCCAAATAAGCTGCTAAGGTTACACACAATTGTAATGCTAACGACAGCGATTAGCGCCCCAATTAACCACGTTGCTTGAACGCGTTTCATCCCAAAGCGCTCTACAGTGTATGATACTGGCGCCTCTAACATTGAAATAGATGATGTTAAAGCGGCAATACTCATTAACGCAAAAAATGAAAAACCCACAAATAAGCCAACTTCGCCCATTCCATCAAATAAAGCGGGGAGTACCTGAAACACTAATGTATCTTCAGAGAGTAGCTTACCCGTTGTGGCCGAGAATATTTCAACGCCTTGAGCTTGTGCTACGTACATAGCCGGAATAATCAGTAAACCTGCAACAAAGGCTATAAATACATCAATAAGGGTCACATAGGCACCTAAAGAAACAAGATTTTCTTTTTTACTAATGTACGAGCCGTAAATAATCATTACGCTAGTGCCAAGCGATAAAGAGAAGAAAGCTTGCCCTAGTGCACTTACTAATAGTTTTGCGTCAAAAATAGATGAAAAGTCAGGAACTAAGTAGGCTTTTAAGCCTTCCATAGCACCATCTTGCGTCATCACATAAGCAATAAGTGCAAATAAAATGCCTAAAAGTGCAGGCATTAAACGCTTAGACCACTTTTCAATACCGTTTTCAACGCCTCTACTTATAATAGCGACAGTTAGTACAATAAAGATCATAGTGAATATAATATTTCGAGTAAGTGATTGCTCGCTTAACCATGTAGATGCTGTGTTGGCACCAACTAAAGTGGCTATGGGTTCAGCTGTGGCGCTGAGCATCCAACCGGCAACAATGGCGTAAAAGCTTAGTATAAAGCCAGCGCATAAAATACCGCCAAAACCAACAGCAAAAGCAAAGTGTTTTTGCCATGACTTATTAGATATTTTTTGAAGTGATGACACTGCGTTTGCTTGGCCATGACGTCCAATCATAAGTTCAGCCATTAAAGCGGGGTAGGCTAAAAAGAACGCAAGCACTAAATATGCGACTAAAAATGCAGCACCGCCATTACTTGCTGTTTGTGTAGGGAATCCCCAAATATTGCCCAAACCAACGGCAGAACCCGCGGCGGCCATAATAAAACCAAAGCGAGAGCTAAACTCGCCTCTAACTGCGCTCATATTATTGTACTTCTCTATTGTGTGACGGCGGTGACAATCTACTGGAAATGTAAAAAAATAAAAAGTGCTTATTTGCTGATCTAGCACAAATTAATAAGTAAAGTGTATGTTATGACCATCGATTTTAATTGTTGTTATTAAGTCGTTTAAAATAACGAGTTGATTTTGTTTAATAATTGTTAATTACAGTCTGTAACTATTGCTTTACGGATTATGGTGCTGTGCAATAGTGAGAGTAAAGCACGCCCCCCCTAACTGGGTGCTTTTACTTACTTTAACGCTGCCATGATGCCAATCAGCTACCTTGGTAACAATGGCTAGGCCAAGGCCATAACTCTTATCGGCTCTGTTACGGTGATCTTCCTCTCTAAAAAATGGGCTAAATACATTACTAAAGTTCTCTTGTGCGATACCAGGGCCGTCATCTTCTACCGTTATTATAAGCTGTTGCTCGTGTAACTTTGCACTGAGGTAAATATGTTGGTTTGCAAAATCACATGCGTTAGTTAATAAGTTAGTAATTGCACGGGCCAGCCAGTGAAGATCTGCATTTATTATTTTATCTGTACTATTGAGTTGTACGTTGAGCATTTGCATTTCAAGTTTTGGTGCAAGTTGAACTAAAATATCTTCAAGGTAGGATTTAATATTGGTTGATGAATAGGTTAGTTTATTCGCGTTTTGCTCTAAAGTAGCAAATGCTAAATAGCTACTAAGCATCGATTCCATATGATCTAAATCGTTTTCCATACGGGTTAAATACTGTTTTACTTTTTGCTCATCATGGCTATCTAATGCCGCATCTAAACCAAATCGCAGGCACGCGATAGGAGTGCGTATGTCGTGAGACAAGCTTGAGGCCATTAGTTTGTTTTCGGCGACAAGTTTCTCTATTTGGCTAGCCATGCGGTTAAAAGTAAGCTCTACATCTTTTATATAGGTAAAGTGCGATACCTTTATTCGGGCTTGAACATTACCAGAGGCAAACTTTTTAGCGGCTTCATTTAAGACAGTTAGCCGTTTAGCTAAGGGCGCGATAATAAACCCCATAAATACACATAGGCCTGCGTAAAATAGTAGAGTTAATATAATGTCGTTATGCTGCTCGCTATCAAAAATTTTATCTAAGCGCATTGATAAGTGAAAAGGATTTAAAACGTCGCTACTATAAAGCATATAAAAGCCTTGCTGATCCTCTAAAATCAGCCCACCTGGCGTGTGCATTTGTAATAATAAGGAAGGTGGTAAGGCGAGTGACTCATTTGGCTTGTAGTCAATTAAAACATCAAACTCTCGGGCTAGTTGTTTTACATAATCGCTGCGCTCAGATGTAGGTATGTTAGCTAACTGCTTATTAAAACCCATGATCATTTTACTTTGCTGACTAAATTCATCTTGTGGGGTATGCGCTTGTTGACTAAAAGCATCAATAAGCCAGCCCAATACCACAATAGATAAAAGTGCACTGCCTAGAAGCGATATATAAAACTTTTTCATTTATTTATTCATCGCTCTATTACCACGCGGTAGAAACAAGTAAATATCCACGGCCCCAAATAGTTTTAATTTTTTCAGGGTTTTGTGGATCATCATTAAATTTTTTACGAAGTGCAGAAATAAGTACATCAACACTTCTATCAAGCCCATCGTATTCTCTACCTTTCGTAGCTTTAAATACGGCATCGCGTGAGACAACTTGACCTGCATTGCTTGCAAGGTAGTGTAATAATAGATATTCGGCGCTTGATATGTTTATATCTTGCTCGTTAAGGGTCACATTTCTAGATTCGGTATTAATACTAAGTGCACCAACTTGAATAACGCTTTGGCTAACCTGCGGCTTATTTGGCTCATTATTTTGACGCAGTGCTGCTTTTATTCGCGCTAGCAATGCACGTGGACGCACCGGTTTCATTATGTAATCGCTTGCGCCAACTTCTAAACCAATAACTTCATCCATCTCTTCATCGCGTGCGGTGAGCATTATAATAGGCGAATTATAAAAGCTACGAAGCTCTCTACATACGCTAATACCATCTTGCCCCGGGAGCATAATATCAAGGAGCACAATATTTGGGTTTAACGTTTTGACCTGGCTAACAACTTCGTCACCACGATGACAAACATGCGTTGTATAGCCTTGCTCTGTTAAATATTCAGCAACCCATTGCGCTAGTGATGCATCGTCTTCAACAAGTAAAATAGTGCCGTAGTTATCCATAAAATATCCCTAATACGATTGGTATTAAAATAGTCGCCAGCGGCGTTTTTTTTGTCTGTTTTGATAAACCCATTGTAGTTTTACTTCTGCTGTACTGATGACTTTGGATGTATTGCTATCAAATAGTTCAAATGAAATGCTTTGCTGTGAGTCAAAAGCATAATTAAAAGTACCACTTTGTTGCTTTAGCCAACATTGCATAATGTACTTTGAAGTTGCATCGCGTAGGCAGTAATTGCCAATGATAGGTTGCTCCCACGTAAGTGTGACATCGGCATAGCAATTACGCCCTTCGCGCAGTGCAACACAAGTGTCGGGTAGTGCTATGAGTGCTTCAGGGGGGTCCTGCGCTTTAACAGTAAAGGTACTGGGAAAGATCAGTAATACCCAGATCCATCTAAAATACATAACGTAGGCCTACCTTGGCTTTATGTTGATATCCTTGGGAAATAATTGGACTGTCGTCAATTTCTTTTGAAAACCATGTAGTAAGCCAACCGGATAAAAACACCCAATCTTGGCTTATTGGATATTCAGCATGGAACTCAAAGATGATACTAGTACTGGCATTGCTGCTATAAATCGGGCGAAGGCTGGTGGCTTCATCGCTATCAATGCCAAAGTAATAATTTGTAAAGTCAGCAGAGTAGGCGCTTAAACCAACACCAGATCTAAACTCCCAGTTTCGCCATGGCAAAATGTGGGTAAAAAAGCTATTTATAACCCAGCCATTATGGGCACCAGATACGTCATGAAGGTATTCAAAGGAGAATTGTGAATTTTCAAATCGGCGCGAGAGCCTAAGACCAACATCAAAATCGTAATTACGTTTTTTAATACCTTGGAGTTCTTTTATAACACCGTGGTTATAAAACCCGAGGCCTTTTTCGTCAAACCCGGCTTGAGTATTTGTGCCAAGTATATCTAAGCCCCAATCAAATTTATCTATAAGGCTGTAACCAATTACAAGACCACCGCTGAGTTGATTGTGATCAAAATCAAGATAAAATTTATCGTAAGAAACAGCAAGACTTAAATCAAGCTCAACGCCTTTATCGTAAGATTCGATACCGATTAGGTAAGAATCTTCAATATAAAAGCCCGCACCTGCACTCCAATCCCACGCAAAGCCTTGGGTTGGTTCTAATGTATTGTCTGCATAATAGCGATTACTTGCCATACTTGTGGTGCTAAAAATAAAGCAAAAAAGCAATGTTATGCTAACTAAAGTATGGTTAAGCAAAGTGTTTTTCATCCCTATGGGGCCTAATTATTATTTGTTATTAAGCGTAGTATATTGTTAATTCGTTCCTTTAATCTGTAAAAAAATGTAGTAAGTGTTAGGTCTGTTGAACTTTCAAGGTTAAATTTTCAGCAGCCTGTTTGGTATTTAGGCAAGGCAGAGCCTATGCAGTGTGGCTATTCCCCATAAATGGGCGATAACGTAGCATTAATGCCAAACAGGCGCTGCCCAAAAGTGTTTTTCCTAAGGGCTATTTACGCTTTGTTGCTCGGTTTTTACTTATTCTTACATGGATGTAAGCCATTAGAATAACGCAGGAGCAGTTATCGAGCCCACTAGGTTACAAACCTAGCGCCGCGATTAAATAGCCCCTAGTTTGAACAAATTTTAATTCGTAAAGATCAACAGACCCTAATTTACTGAACTTTAATTTTATCGATTAATATACTGCTTAAGTAAAACTGCATCATAGGCGTTAATGCGCTTACTTCTGTTCTGTTACATGGACCACTAAGCTTGGCAAGGCTAGATAACTTTGACAACGTTTTGTACTGAGGAATTTGAATGTCTTTTCCAAGTCTTTCCATGCGGGCTTCATCAGTATTTTGCTGATGGACAAAAGCGACAACCTCAAGCTCATTAGTTATTTTTTGCTCTTCGGTGAAACTATAAACTAGTGGCTCACGATGAAAACTTGCACTATCAATAGAAGATTTAGCAAACCAAACAACATCACCCGATGCTTTGTGTGTGAGGCGCATACTTACTTGTGCAAATATTGCAGCACATTCCTGAGTTGGGTATTGCTGAGCAATATCTGAATATAATGTAAAAGGGTTCTCAGGTTGCTTTATTGCGTACTTAACATCGTCAGTGAAAGTTAAATCAAGTTGCTGAATAGTTAGTGTGTAGTCGCTGTTATTTTTAGTGGTTACTTTTAGCTGTTTATCGTTAAGTGCTTGGCTAATTTGCGATAAAAGTTTATCGGTTACACTTGCCTTATCGGTAATAATTTTTACTGTTTGGTTTCTAACCACCTTATGTGCAGGAAGTTGAACGGATTTAACTTTTGGGGATGAGTGTTCTGTGGTGTACTCAAGCTGGTAGGTCTGACTTTTTAATGTTGGCTTTAATGGCATAGCCAGTGGCTCGGCCGGCTGCTTTGTAAGAGTACAACCAGTTGATAATATAACAAAAAGTGACACAACTAAAAAACGCATAAGTACTAAACACTCACTAAAAACCAAATAATCGTCGTATTGTACGTTAGTCCAAACAAAACTTCATGATATTATCTACATAGATGTAGTTAAAAAGATAAAATTTATAAAAATGAAGTATCTCAAATCTTTATTGTATAGCCTACCTGCTTTGTGTTTGTTGTTTAGCTCTGTGAGTTATGCAGCAAAAGCAGATCCTGATTGGGATGCATTTGTAAAAAAGTACGGCCGTTATACGCAAAAAAAACTGAAAAATAAAGGTATACCAGGCGCTGCACTTTCGATTGTAAGTACAAATAACTCAGACTACATACATACTATGGGTGTAACTAAAACCCGAAATGGACAAAAAGTAAATAAGCATACCCGGTTTAGGCTCGCGTCTGTTTCTAAAACATTTGCAGGCTCGTTATCTGCTAAATTAGCCAATGAGGGTTTACTTAAATTAGATAAAGCTGTTAGCGATTACATAACTGAGTTCAAAGGGACTGTTTATCAAGATGATTTAAAGGTATTTCACCTTCTAAGTCATGCAAGTGGTTTAGTGCCTAATGCGTACGATAATTTGATAGAGTCTCGTATGGATTACCCCAGTATTGTTGAAAAATTACTTAGTGTTAAACCTATTTGCAAACCAGGCGAATGTTATGGTTATCAAAATGTTATGTTTAGCCTTATAGGTAATGTGATATTACAAAGCAGCGGTAAAAGTTACGCGCAGTGGTTACGAGAAACTATTTTTGCGCCTTTAAAAATGAGTGATGCCAGCTTAGGTTTTGAATCTATGGTTCAGGATGAAAATTACGCATTACCACACGTGCGCGGTACAAAACGTTGGTATAGCGCTAAGCTTAAAAAAAATTATTATAAAGTGGGACCTGCAGCGGGTGTAAACGCAAGTGCAAGTGACATGGCCATTTGGTTAAAAGCCCAGCTAGGGCAATACCCTGATGTTTTGTCATTGGATACTCTAGCAAAGCAAACGCGTCCTTATACACATACAAAAAAAGAAATGCATCGCAGGGTGTGGAAAAAACACCTTAATGAGGCTTATTACGGACTAGGTTGGCGGGTTTATAATTATGCTGATGAAACGCTTTACTATCATAGTGGCTGGGTGCAAGGATATCGAAGCGATGTGGTTGTGTTTCCCCAATTAAATGTTGGTTTTAGTTTAATCGTTAATGCTGAAACCGGTGTAATAAATGAATTAACGACTGAATTTATCGACAGGCTATTAGAATACAAACGAGGTAAAAAAATATGAATAAAATAATATTAGCAATCACTTTTTTAGCCTTGTCATTTAATTGTAGTTTGGCATTTGCCGCACCTGACGAGGTATATTTGTTTCGTCATAGCGAAAAGTTAACGGGGAAAAACCCAGCGCTCTCAGAAGAGGGGAAGGCACGTGCAAATAATTTAGTTACTTTGTTTAAAGAACATCAAAATATACATCTTTTTAGCAGCAACTATAAACGCACGTTGCAAACAGCCGCACCTTTGCAGGCACATTTTAATACCAAATTAAATGTGTATAACGCAGGTGAGCTAGGTGATTTAAAAAATGAGTTACTCAAACTAAAGGGTGTAGTTGTTGTTATTGGGCACAGTAATACGACGCCGCAACTGGCTGAACTACTCTCCAATGAAAAAGTGCCAGCTATGAGTGAGACACAATTTACTCAGTATTTTATATTGCATAATAAGCCCAGAAGTAATGGCACTGATTATGATGTAACGCACCATACAATGAGCTTTTAAATTAAAAAGTGTTAGGTAACAAAAAACCAGCATTAAGCTGGTTTTTTAATTTAAACGTACTAAATCCTTTAAATAGGATTAATTAATTACGTGGTAAATGTATTTTTTTCTCAACACTTTGACGATAAAGCACAATAGTGTGACCTATCGTTTGTAGCTTAGTCGCACCAGTTTCACGTACGATTGCTTCAAAAATAAGTGCTTTTGTTTCACGATCATCAGTTGGAACTTTAACTTTGATTAATTCGTGAATTTCTAATGCACTTTGAATTTCGACTACTACGCCTTCGGTTAAACCGTTAGAACCTAGTAAAACTACAGGCTTGAGGCTATGTGCCTGACCTTTTAAAAACTGCTTTTGTTTGTTTGATAATGTCATGTTTATACAAATTTTGCTGAATATGGCTTGAATTAAGGGTATTCTAACGCCATCTAGAGAATATTACTAATTAGTTGCGTGTTAATTTATGACAAATAAAAAACAGTCAGCCAGTTCACAGCGATGGCTGAAAGAACATTTTGATGATAAATATGTTCAAGAAGCGCAAAAAAAAGGCTGGCGTTCACGAGCGGTTTTTAAATTAGATGAAGTACAAAATAGAGATAAGTTACTTCGCCCTGGTATGACCGTTGTTGATTTAGGAGCAGCTCCAGGAAGCTGGTCACAGTATTTAGCAGAAAAAGTAGGTGACAAAGGTCAAGTAATTGCCTGTGACATATTACCTATGGACTCACTTGCGGGTGTTGACTTTTTACAAGGTGACTTTCGTGAAGAAGCTGTGTTAAATGCGTTGCTAAAACGTATTGATGGTAAAAATGTTGATGTGGTACTCTCTGACATGGCACCAAATATGAGTGGTAATAACTCAGTAGATCAAGCGGGTAGTATGTATTTGGTAGAACTTGCGCTGGATATGTGTAGTCAAGTACTAAAGAAAAATGGCGCATTTATTGTTAAGGTTTTCCAAGGTGAAGGCTTTGATCAATACTTGCAAGATGTACGTAATAGTTTTAAAGCAGTGAAAATACGCAAACCTGATGCCTCACGTGCCCGTTCTCGGGAAGTATATATAGTAGCGACTGGATACAAACTGTAGTACAGTTGCTTGGCGTTTAGTTGAATTTAAATTAATTGGATACAAGAGGTTAACCCCTTGAGCGATATGGCGAAAAATTTAATACTATGGCTGGTGATTGCAGTTGTGCTGATGTCAGTCTTTCAGAGCTTTAATGGTGGCGAGCAAGTTGATCGTCAAACAAGTTACACTCAATTTGTTAAAGATGTCCGCAGTGGCTCTTTACAAGAAGTTATTATCGACCGCGGTACAGGAAATATTACTGGTACTAAGAGCAGTGGTGAGCGTTTTCAAACAACGATGCCAATGTACGATGAAGACTTAATAAATGATTTACTTAAAAATGATGTAAATGTGAAGGGTGTACAACCTGAAGAACAATCATTCTTAGCAAGTATATTTATTTCTTGGTTCCCGATGATACTGCTTATAGGTGTATGGATATTCTTCATGCGTCAAATGCAAGGCGGTGGCGGTAAAGGCGCTATGTCATTTGGTAAGAGTAAAGCCCGTTTAATGAGCGAAGATCAAATTAAAACCACGTTTGCAGATGTTGCTGGTTGTGATGAAGCGAAAGAAGATGTTACCGAATTGGTAGACTTTTTACGTGACCCTTCTAAGTTTCAAAAGCTTGGCGGTAGTATTCCTAAGGGCGTACTAATGGTTGGTCCTCCTGGTACTGGTAAAACGTTACTTGCAAAGGCTGTTGCGGGTGAAGCGAAAGTACCGTTTTTTACAATTTCTGGTTCAGATTTTGTTGAAATGTTTGTCGGTGTTGGTGCGTCACGTGTACGTGATATGTTTGAACAAGCTAAAAAAGCGGCACCTTGTATTATCTTTATAGATGAGATTGATGCGGTTGGTCGTAAACGTGGCGCAGGTATGGGCGGCGGTAACGATGAACGTGAGCAAACACTCAACCAAATGCTAGTAGAAATGGATGGTTTTGGTGGTAACGAAGGTATTATCGTTATTGCGGCAACTAACCGACCAGATGTTCTAGACCCTGCATTACTTCGTCCAGGTCGTTTTGACCGTCAAGTAGAAGTAGGTTTACCTGATATACGTGGTCGTGAGCAAATACTTAAAGTACACATGCGTAAAGTGCCATTAGGCGATAACGTAGAAGCGGCTCTTATAGCACGTGGAACACCTGGTTTTTCTGGCGCTGATTTAGCGAACTTAGTAAACGAAGCTGCACTTTATGCTGCACGTGGTAATAAACGTGTTGTAAGTATGGCTGAATTTGACGCTGCTAAAGATAAAATCATGATGGGCGCAGAGCGCAAAACCATGGTGATGAGCGAGCAAGAAAAAGAAATGACAGCATATCACGAAGCAGGCCACGCAATTGTGGGCCGTATGGTTCCTGAACATGATCCAGTTTACAAAGTATCTATTATTCCACGTGGCCGTGCGCTAGGTGTAACAATGTACTTGCCTGAACAAGACCGTGTTAGTCATTCAAAAGAACTTTTAGAATCAATGATTTCAAGCCTTTATGGTGGCCGTATTGCTGAAGCGCTTATTTATGGTGCTGACAAAGTAACAACGGGTGCAAGTAACGATATTGAGCGCGCAACTGATATTGCACGTAAAATGGTTACACATTGGGGTTTAAGTGAAAAGCTAGGTCCATTGCTTTACGCTGAAGATCAAAACGAGATGTATATGGGTGGTGGCGGAAGCCGTGCATCTAGTATGTCGGATGATACTGCTAAAATAATTGATGCTGAAGTACGCTTGTTTTCAGATCGTAACTACCAAAGAGCAGAAGAAATATTAAAAGAAAATATTGATATTCTTCACTCAATGAAAGACGCGTTAATGAAATACGAAACAATCGACGCTAAGCAAATTGATGATTTAATGGCGCGCCAACCAGTGCGTGAGCCGCGCGATGCTCATGACCGCCATGAAGCTAAGCCGGTAAAAGAGCAAGAACCTCAAGAGCCAGTGCTTGATGAAAGTCAAAAAGCGGATGATTCATCGAAAAAAGATGAAACAAACCTTGATGATAAAGCTGAATAATCGTTAAAATAGTTAGTGAAAGCCCCGAATTTCGGGGCTTTTTTGTATCAGCTATTTAGAAAAAGAATAAAGGTTGGCAATGACTAATATATTAAAGCTTCCCAGAGGACGTACGCTCAATATTGAAAAGCCTGTTATTATGGGAATATTGAATGTAACGCCAGACTCATTTTCTGACGGCGGGCAGTTTTTAGACCCCAAAATAGCGCTAAAGCGCGCAATGCAATTGTTAGGGGATGGTGCGCAAATTTTAGACATTGGGGGAGAGTCTACCCGCCCCGGCGCGCCAGATGTGAGTTTGAAAGATGAACTAGCCCGAGTAATTCCTGCTATTAAAGCGATACGTGAGTACAGTGATTGCGTTATTTCAATTGATACCAGTAAAGCACAAGTAATGGAGCAAGCAATACTCGCTGGGGCAGATATAGTCAATGATGTAAGAGCTCTACAAGAAATAAACGCCTTAGAAACGGTTGCGCAGTATGAAGATGTAGCAATTTGTTTAATGCATATGCAAGGGCAACCCCGCAGCATGCAGTGCGCACCTCATTACGACAATCTGTTTGCAGATATAAATATGTTTTTTAGTGAACGTATTAAAGCATGTGAAACAGCAGGGATTAAGTTTGAGCGACTTATTCTAGACCCTGGTTTTGGATTTGGAAAAACACTTAGCCATAACTATCAAATATTGGCTAAGTTTGATGATTTTAACAAGTTAGGTTTGCCATTATTGGCCGGATTATCTCGTAAGTCGATGATAGGTAATCTATTAAATAGAGAAACAAATGAGCGATTAGCGGGCAGCTTAGCGGGTGCGTTAATCGCGGCGCAAAATGGCGCAAAAATTATTCGTGTACATGACGTTAAAGAAACCGCAGACGTACTTGGTGTATATCAAGCCTGCGAGAAAGGAATTGCATAATGAAAGAAAGAAAATATTTTGGTACTGATGGCGTACGTGGTCTAGTAGGAACGCCACCTATTAACCCTGAGTTTGCAATGAAGTTGGGTTGGGCTGCAGGGCGCGTATTATCTCAAAGTGGTACTAAAAAAGTCATTATAGGTAAAGATACGCGTATTTCTGGCTACATGCTTGAAACTGCACTTGAGGCTGGTTTAATTGCCGCTGGTATTGATGTTGTATTACTGGGTCCAATGCCGACACCTGCAGTTGCGTATTTAGCGCAAACATTTCGTGCAGAGGCAGGTATAGTAATTAGTGCCTCACATAACCCTTATTACGATAACGGTATTAAGTTTTTCAATGGGCAGGGTCTAAAGCTTGACGATGAAGTAGAGCTTCAAATTGAAGCGATGCTTGATGAGCAAATGACATGTGTTGCTTCAGATAAACTAGGTAAAGCTTCGCGTTTAGTTAGTGCAGACGGCCGTTATATAGAGTTTTGTAAGAGCCAGTTCCCCCAAGGGTTATCTTTAGAAGGGCTTAAAATTGTTGTCGATTGCGCAAATGGCGCTACATACCATATAGCTCCTTCTGTCATGCGCGAACTTGGCGCTGAAGTTATAACACATGCATGCGAGCCTAATGGCGTTAATATAAATCATGAATGTGGCGCTACTCATGTAGATACCCTTAAACGCAAAGTGCTTGAATTTAAAGCTGACGTAGGTATTGCATACGATGGGGATGGCGATCGTGTAATGATGGTTGATCATAATGGTCGTGTATTTGATGGTGACGATTTAGTTTATATTATTGCTTGCCAAGCTGCCGAAGATGATATGTTGGGTGGAGGTGTAGTTGGCACTGTAATGTCTAACATGGGTCTTGAAAATGCTTTAAAAGCAAAAGGTATCGAGTTTGCTCGCAGTAAAGTGGGTGACCGCTATGTAATGGAATTACTACAGCAAAAAGGCTGGAAAATTGGCGGTGAAAGCTCAGGCCATGTATTAAATTTAGATTTAATTAGCACGGGTGATGGCATTATATCAAGTTTGCAAGTACTTGCAGCTATGGTTGCACAAAACCGTACACTACAAGATTTGGGTGCTGGTTTTACTAAATATCCAATGAAAATGATTAACGTGCGCTATACCGCTGGAACAGATCCGACAAAAGCGCCAGAGGTACTTTCAGCTGTAGCAGAGGTTGAGCTTGCTTTAGGCGACAAAGGCCGAGTTTTACTGCGCAAATCAGGCACAGAACCTGTTGTTCGTGTTATGGTTGAAGCCGAGCAAGAAAAAATTGTAATAGACAGCGCTCAAAAAATTGCAGCTGTTGTAGAATCTATGAGCAAACAGACTGATTAATAACAATAACCTCTTGTAACTTTGGGCGAGAAAAGTTAATATCTCGCCCGCTTTCTAATGTGGAGTGGAAAATGGCAATACGCAAGGCGATGGTCGCAGGCAACTGGAAAATGAATGGTTCGTTAGAGCTAGTTAAACAAATGTCTGATGCTATTAACGATGTAAAATCACAAGAGATGGACATTGTTTTATTTCCTCCATTCCCACTTGTACCTGCGATGATAGCTAGTGGTGTCTCTACAGGTGCTCAAACTGTTTCTGAAAATACACCTGGTGCGTTTACCGGTGAAGTAGACGGACAGCTTCTAAAAGACTTAGGTGCAACTTACGTACTCGTTGGTCACTCTGAACGCCGCAGTATTTATAACGAAAGTAATGAAACTGTCGCTGAAAAGTTTGCTAGAGCACAAGAAGTTGGGTTAACACCAATTTTATGTGTTGGCGAAAGTGAAAGTGAGCAAGAAAACGGTCAAACCGAACAAGTAGTTGCTGCACAAATTGATGCAGTAATTGAAAAATTAGGTGTAGCAGCACTGAAAGATTCTGTGATAGCATACGAGCCCGTTTGGGCCATAGGCACAGGTAAGACTGCATCGCCAGAGCAGGCACAAACTGTTCATAAATTTATCCGTGATAAAATTGCTGCACTTGATAGCACTTTAGCACAAGGGCTTTCCATCTTATATGGTGGTAGCGTTAATGAAAAAAATAGCGAATTATTATTTGCACAAACAGATATAGATGGCGGCTTAATTGGCGGCGCAAGTCTAAAAGCAGAATCTTTTTCTGCAATCTGTAACAGTGCAAAAGGGACTGTATAAGATGTACGAAATTTTATTAGTAGTTTATTTAGTTGTGGCTTTAGCTCTAGTTGGAATGGTTTTAATTCAACAAGGTAAAGGCGCAGATATGGGTTCTTCATTTGGTGCTGGTGCTTCAGGCACGGTTTTTGGTTCGTCTGGTGCTGGTAACTTTATGACAAAAACAACCACAAGCTTAGCAACAGTATTTTTTGTTTTAAGCATTGTGCTAGGTAACCTAACTGCAGGTCAAATTAAAAAGACTGACGAGTGGGAAAACCTAGAAGCAGCTCCTGCAGTAGAAACTGTAGTTCCTGTTGAAGAAGATGTTCCGGTAACATCTACGAAAGAGCAAAGCTCTGACGTACCGAACTAATTTAGCGTAATGCTATCGTTAAACGATTTATACTCCTCAAATAAATCATATGTTTAACAAATAAGCGAAAGCTTAAAAATGCGGATGTGGTGGAATTGGTAGACACGCCACCTTGAGGGGGTGGTGCTTTCGGGCGTGGGGGTTCAAGTCCCCCCATCCGCACCAAATTTAGAAACCAGTAACAGAAATGTTACTGGTTTTTTTGTGCCTGCGATTTAAATTGAATGTTATTTGTACTTTCTTTTTTTAAAGGGCAATTAGTTATGTAGAATTTTGAATTGTTTGTAAAAAAAACTAGAAATTTTACAAATTTAGTTAACACTTATGAGTAATAAGCCGATAATAGATTTAGACAATAAAATAAGGTATTCACAATGGCTTCAGGCTTCACTTTTCAAAATCTCAGCATAAGTAAAAAAATACATGCGATTACGAGTATTGCTGTCGTTGCATTTTTAGTGATTGTTCTGATCAACTATTTTGCTATGAATGATAATAGAATTGCACTTGATGAAATGGAAAAATCATCCTACAAAGTTGTTAAGTTAACATCTGCTAATGTTGGCATTTTAGAGAAGCTGGACGAACTTTACACCCAAGCCGTAACATTTGGTGAGCAAGATTTAGTCGAGAAAGCATCTGACACATACAAGCAACTTGAGTTGAATATTATTGCGATAGAAAAAATAAATGCCTCTTACATTCACAGTGACACTAAAGAGCAGCTCGCAAATTACGAAAAAATATCAGCGACTATCGCAAATGGCATGGTAAATGGAACAGCAGATTTTAGTAAAATTCAACAACAAGCACAGAGAAAAACAGCGCTTTATAACGATGTCCTAGAAAAGTTTAAGGCAGCACAAGTCAAAGCTGACGATCGTTTTTTTGAACTTGTTGCAAGCACAAAGGAGCGCTCTGATTACGCCCTTACGTTAATGTTAGTTGTTTCTATTGTATCGCTTATTTTATTACTCTTTATGGCTATTTGGATAGCTAAGCGAATTGCTTCTTCGGCAAGTGATGCGGCAAATAATTTAAGCTTATTAGCAAGCGGTAAAGGCTCGCTAAGCACTAAATTGACAGTTAACTCTGAAGATGAAATAGGTCAAGTATCTATAAACTTCAACTCTTTTATTGGCATATTGAAAAAAACGGTGTTAGAAATTATCGCGGTTTGCGAACCGTTAATGGAAAACTCTACTCGCTTAGTGCAGGGGATGGAACAAGCGGAGCGTGCAACGACTAAACAAACCACTGATGCTGAGATTGTAAAGCAATCGATGGAAGAGATGAAACAGAGTGTAGGAGATATCTCTCAATCAGCTGCAAGTGCTTCTCATGCAGCGCAAACGGCTGAGAAAGAAGTTGAGCAAAGTCGAACTCAAGTACAAACATCAGTAACCGCTTCTCGTACGTTAAGTGATGAGATTAATCACGCTGCTACAACTATCAATAAATTAGCAGACGATACAAAAAATGTGTCGCAAATATTAAATGTTATTACATCAATAGCGGAGCAAACAAATTTACTTGCACTTAATGCTGCCATTGAGGCTGCCCGTGCTGGTGAGCATGGCCGAGGCTTTGCTGTTGTTGCTGATGAAGTTAGAGAGCTTGCATCGCGAACTGCTCACTCTACAAATGAGATTCGAGAGCTGTTGACTACTTTAACTGAAGCGGCTAACGAATCAGTTACTGCAATGACGACTGCAAGAGATATGGCTACAGATAATGCAACTGCAGCAGAAAAAACGGGTATTTCTATAGAGAAAATTGCAGAGCAAATGTTAGAAATAAATGGAATGAACTCACAAATTGCTGCTGCCACAGAAGAGCAAACATCAGTTGCTGCTATGGTTGTAGAAAACGTGACAAATATGCACGTATCATTTGAAGATACAATGGACTCGCTAACGGCTGTGAGGGATGTAGCTAAAAACCTTCATTACCTTTCAGATAACCTATTAGATGCCACGGCTAAATTTAAAATTGAGTAACGTAGCTAAATCAATTCGAAGTAATGCTTATTCAATTTGAGAGGGCAGATCAGACGCTAGCTGTGTTAAAATTTCTATTGAACAGTTTTTCTCCCTCAAAATATCTTACTTAATCGAGCGAATTGTTATTAAAGTTAAGTTATAAAAAAACCACCGATTAGGTGGTTTTTTTAATTTAATAATAGCAATTAAAAGGTAGCAATCACTTTAACTTTGTCAGTTGCTTTACTGCTATCTATATAGCCGATTGAATCACCATTAGCGGCAACAAAGTCAATGACAGCTTGATCTGAATCAAACTTTTCAGGCGGTGTTCCTTTACCTGTAAAAACAAGTTTTGACCAATAGGCATTTAATTGGCTGCTCGATTTACCTACCACTTTAGAATTGAATTCATCAGCAATAGCGGTACCGTTTTGAGTTGCTGGGTTGACCTTATTGCCGTTATCAAACGACTTGGCCTTTCCTAAGTAAATTTTCTTAATAGTCTCTGCATCAAGTGCATTTGCATTACCAGGATTTACAATTACTGCAACTTCAGCCAAAGCACCGAAAGAACATAATGAAAGCGCACTAGCGAGGATTAATTTTTTCATATTCCGCTCCAATTAAAATACTAAATCAACACCAACGGCTACTACATCCGTTTCAGTGTCAGTGATGTCATCATCAAATCGACTGAAGTCAATTTTAAATGCAGCAGAAGGGTGGAAGTCATAACGTGCGCCAATTGTGTATACGTTACTCTCTGCACGCATGCTCTCTAGGGCAAAGTTCACTGTAGTATTTAATAAAGGAATTGATTCAAGAGTATTAAAACGTGATGAATCATGTTTATCATCATTTTTTTCATAGGTGAAGTGAACAATAACATCGTCTATACGATAACCGGCAGAGGCATAGTATTGTGATTGTTCAGCCAAAATACTTCCCTCTACTTCAAACTGTGTATATTCAGCATCAAATAAGAAGTTATCATAGTCAATAGAGAAGCCAATACCAACAAAAGTTGTTTCATCTTCGTCAGTAGTAAGATCATTTGCTGTACTCGTTAAACCGTTAGTATTAAGTACTTCAACAAGTCCAATTAAACCGCTGTCATTAGATGAAATGCTTGTGTCGGCCACAATATATGCAGCTCGTGCACTGAACCAGTCGTATGATAGGCTCCAGTTTATACCGCCTAAATTATTTAACTCAGCAGGTAAGCTATCTCCAAATACATCTATATCGCCATCAAAAGCGCCATAAAACCCTTGCAAAGTAGAGTCCCAATCTCCTAATTGATTGTTGTAAACAACACTCAAGCCTTCATAAGTCGAAAATGGGATACCGTATACTGAGCGAGGTGGACGTACCCAGCGATAAGCATAGCCAACATCCAAGAAATCTGAGTATTTATAGAAAGGAACACGCATTTTACCAGCGCTAAATTGCAGTTCATCGCTGTATTCATAAGTAACATATGCCCATTCGAATGTGGCGTCAAAGTCGTCCTCTCCACGCGCAATAATTTGAGCCGTAGCCGTTAGCTTCTCTTGAAGATCAGCAGATAGTTGTAAAGCGAACTTACTCTCATTTTTAAATGAGATATCATCGTCATATCCGTATAAGGTTTGATCACTGTCTAGGCTTTTACCACCCACTATAGATGCAAAACCATTAATACGTACTTCAGCGCTTGCATAGCTAGATGCAAGTACAGCACATACAGCTACTGCTACAGATAGCTTTTTCATATGTATTTCCTATTTGTTATTTAGATGTTGATTTCAATAGGATTATAGAAGTGATAGTGTTTTTTATCTAATAAATTTAGGAAGTTAATAAAAATAAATTTAGTAACGGCTTTTTAATTTTGTAACATATATATTTTATGTATGTATTAAAAGCAGAATAGTATGATTTTATTAGAATAAACTTTAAATCTAGTTAATAAGGCTTTTTAAAATGGCGGGAATATTATAACTAAATTTTCTTTTTACGTTCTTTGGTTAAGGAGTTAGAACGAATGTTGCTGGTAATTACAATAGCTATTATCAAGTTTGCTTAATCGGTTTTAACTATTGATCTTATTTAAGTTTTTTTGACACCAAAGCAATGCTTGTTGCTTGTTTTTTACAGCGATTTTTTGATACACCTTGTGTAAATGTACACGAACTGTAGCTTCACTGATAAATAAAGTGTCTGCAATTGCGCTTGAATGTAAGCCAGAAAATAATAAGTTTAATACTTTCATTTCTTTGCAGGTTAAGTTATTTGATTGCAGCGTAGTTTGTTGTTCACTCGCTAGCATTTGTCTCATCCAACCATCAGTTACCGCACGTGGAAACCAAAGTTTTCCTTGTTCTATTGCTTGTAATCCTTGCTGCAGTAGTACTTCGTCAGTGCCTTCATAAAACAAACCTTTCAAATTAGGCCACTCTTTTAATGCCAAAACATCACCGTCTTTGGGCACGTCAAAAATAACGAGTCCTTGGTGACCGTTTTTTAGCATAAACTGATTTATAAGTTCATGGTTTGTAATAACATTTAAAGCTTGATAATTGACAAGTAGGACGTTGAAGTCAGCTGCGACACAAAAAAGTGATGTGTAATTTGGGCTGGTGAAGCATGTGGGGCTTTTATTGGCTGTATTTTCAATATTCATAATATTCATAATATTCTATCCATAGACTACATTTTAGCACTATATTCTTATTTTTAGTTAATTTCAATGATACCTGAATGTGTTTTAGCTCTTTTTTTATACACTAAAGTACATGTATGAGTATGTTTTATGCGCTCTTTAAAGTAGTATTTATGAGATTTTTTGTTTTAAAACAGTTCATTAGTGAGGTAAATATTAGAAGGGTTTATTTATGATAATTCATTTAAAGCTAACAATGCTTAAATTACTGTCATTTTCTATGAATTTATTTAAATAATTTATACATTTATTCACAATAATGTCATATAATACCTGTCCAGAGGAAAGATGCTATTTAGCGTCTTTTTTTATGCCTAAAATTTATATTATCAATATAAAAGCATAACAAAAATCACACGGTATCCTTTGGAGAATATTTTGAAACTACGCACACTCTCACAGTTAAGCCTAGCAATTGTCGCTGCACTATCTACTTCAGTAAATGCTGAAGAAGCTAAAACAACCGCAAAACAAGACGCGTTTGAAAAAATCGAAGTCACAGCTCGTAAACGTACAGAGAGCTTATTTGAATCTCCAACCGCTATCACATCAATTGGGGCGAACCTAATTGATAAAGCCAATATGAGTAATCTTGAAGATATTGGTAAATATGTTCCAAACTTAAACATCACCCGTTACGGTGTTGGTAATGCAGCACATGCGTCTGTGTTCATTCGTGGTATTGGTCTGCAAGATCACATAATAACTACTGATCCAGGTGTAGGCGTATACTTAGATGGCGTTTATTTAGGTCGTCAAATGGGTTCTAATTTATCATTACCTAATGTTGAGCGTGTTGAAGTGCTTCGTGGTCCACAAGGTACTTTATATGGTCGTAATACATTAGGTGGCGCTGTAAATGTAATTACAAAGCAACCTGGTGATGAAGGTATTGTAACTACTTCAGCTAAGCTGGGAAGTCGTGGACGTATTGCTGGTGATGTTTATTTTAATAACTCACTAAACGATGAACTAAGCATGTCTGCGAGTGCATCTTACAAAACACGTGATGGTGTTGGTGAAGCTGTTAATTTAGCAAATCCAGAGAAAGAAATTGGTGAGGAAGAGGAATTCAGTGGTCGTGTAGCCCTTAAATGGCAAGCGAACAGCGATTTAGCATTCACTTTTGCTTTAGATGGAGTTGATAACGAGTCAGGTCAATCGCCTTACACAATTGAATTAACTGACCCGCTAGATGCAAACGATGTGTTTAATGGCGACTTCCCATTATTGACTCAAGATTTAATTCCATCAGACCCTGATGATTTAGGTACAACCGTTGCAGGTATTGAATCAACTTCTTACTCAGGTTGGGGCACATCGTTCTCGGCTGATTGGGCAATTAACGATACTTATACTACTAAGTTTATCTCAAGCTACCGTACATCTGAGTATGAAGGTGGCCTAGATGACGATGCATCACCTTTAAACTTATCTGAGTTTCCAGAAGAGGGCGGAGCTGATCAGTACTCGTTTGAAATTCAACTAAATGCAACATTTGATAATATGGACTTTGTGTCAGGCCTTTACTTTTTTAATGAAGATGGCTTTACACGTTCAGGCCCATTTGTATTCAGCCCATTTAATACACCCAATGGCTTATTGAATGACGGAGTAACAGAATCATTTGGTGGTTACGGCGATTTTGAAATTAACCAAGAAACTAATTCTTACGCAGCCTACTTTAATGCAAGCTACGATTTAACTGACGATTTAACGGTAGGTGGTGGTCTTCGTTATTCAAAAGATGAAAAAGATGCAAATGCTATATTCCCATCATTTCCTACTCGTAAGTATGTAAGTGCAGATTTTGATGCAGTTACGTGGGATGTAAATGCATCTTATCAGCTTAGCAATAATATGAATGTGTATGGCCAGATTCAAAAAGGCTACCAAACAGGTGGTTTTCCACCGCGCCCATTTGGTGGACCAGACCAGTTTGTATCATTTGACGAAACGAAAGCGGTTAACTACGAAATGGGTCTAAAAGGCCAAGTACACGAAAATGTATCTATGATGCTTGCGGTATTTGTGACTGATTACACTGATTTAGCATTACCATTTTCAGACCCAACAGCAGGTGGCGGTTTTGTAACAATTGTAGAAAATGCGGGCCAGTCTAAAGCACAAGGTATTGAGCTTGAAACAACAGTCGCTATTACTGATGACTTTACTATTCGCAGTGCAGTTGGTTATTTAGATTCTGAAATAACAGAAGTGGCTGAGGGTGTACAAGGTATAGGTAAAGGCGATTCACCTGCACTTACACCACGCTGGACTGTCATGGTTGCACCTTCTTACTTTATGGATTTAGAGAGCGGCGCAACACTTGCATTTAATGCTAATTATTCGTACCGAAGCGAAATGCAAGGGCAATCAGTTTATAACCAAAGTGAGACCATTGACTCTCGTGAACTAGTTGGTTTTAATATTTCCTACACTAATCCATATGGCGATATGGAAGTTACACTGTATGGTGAAAACGTTCTAAACGAAGTTTACGATGTTGGTCGTCTACAACAATCAGGTTTTGTTGGCGTAATGCGTAGTAATGATCGAAGTGAATTTGGTTTGAAATTCAAAAAAGATTTTGAGCTATAAACTAAAATCAAGTAAATAAAATATAATGTAATTGAAGTTTATTTTGCATAATAAAGGCCGAATCATGCTGTGATTCGGCCTTTGTGTATTCAATAGTAAGGTTATTATTTGCATCGTTTAAATTCCTAATTTTAATTGCTGATTTAAAACAATCCACATCCCCATTTTTGAGTCTTTGTATTAACTAAAATGCGCCTTTTTAGTTTGTGTAAAGGCTAGGTTGTTCGCTACAATGGCGCCTCTTAATTGCCAAACGGACTCTGTAATGAAAATTCTTGCCGATCAAAATATGCCTTTAGTTGAGCAGTACTTTGCAGACTTTGGTGAGGTTGAGCGTTTTGATGGTCGTAAATTAACGCCTGAACAATTAATAGATGTAGATGTTCTTCTTACTCGTTCGGTGACAAATGTTAATCATGAACTTTTGGTACAAGCTAACAAGTTGAGCTTTGTAGGTACTGCCACAATCGGCATTGACCATATTGATACGCAATTACTGCATGATAGAAATATTGCTTTTACAAGTGCACCTGGTTGTAATGCTGTTGCTGTAGCTGAATATGTAATTAGTAGCTTATTTGCATTAAGCCAAGAAAATGCGCGTCCATTGTGTGGTCAAACAATTGGTATTGTAGGGATGGGCAACATTGGTACATGTTTGGCGCAAAAATTAAAAGCATTAAACGTAGTTGTACTGCTGTGCGATCCGATTAAGCACGAACAAGGCTTACTACAAGAGCATGTAGCGCTTGATGAGTTATTAGCGCAGTCAGATGTTGTTACTTTTCACGTTCCCCTTGTTAAAAGTGGCGAGCATAAAACACTGCACATGATGGGTAAAGAGCGTTTAAAGGCACTTAAGCCAGGAACCACGCTAATTAATGCAAGCCGTGGCGATGTAATTGATAACCAAGCATTACTTGAGGTAATGGAAGCTGGGGCTGATTTAGATTTAGTACTTGATGTATGGGAGAAAGAACCCAATATTTTAACTGAATTACTAGAGCATGTTCGTTACGCTAGTGTGCACATTGCAGGGCATACACTTGAGGGGAAAGCTCGTGGTACACAAATGTTGTATCAAAAACTGTGTCAGCTCAAAGGTGTTGAGGCGATTAAATCGTTGGATGATTTTTTACCAACACCAGCCGTTACAAATGCAACTGTTACGCAAAGCCTTAATGAGCAAGATATTGCCCGTTTAGTGCATTTAATTTATGACGTTCGCCGCGATGACGGAATATTACTTCGTCGTCTAGAGAGCGACGGCTTTGATAGTTTACGTAAAAACTATCCAATAAGGCGAGAATTTAGCACTTTATTTCTACAAGGTGATAGCTCACAACTAGCAGCACTTAGCCAGCTTGGCTTTAGCATAGCTGAATAATTATTTAACTAACGATGTTGTTTTAATGTCGTTTATAGAGGAAGAAATATGTCGCAAAAATATAACGTTGCCGTACTTGGCGCTACTGGTTTAGTAGGCCGTCAAATCATTGAAACGCTAGCAGATCGTAAGTTTCCTGTTGATCAGCTTTTTTTACTTGCTAGCAGCCGCAGCGCAGGTGAAGATATAAAGTTTCGTGGTGAGACCATTGAAGTACTTGACGTTGAAGGCTTTGACTTTAGCCAAGCGCATATAGGTTTGTTTTCTGCTGGTGGCAGTGTATCTGAAAAATATGCTCCTATTGCTGCTGAAGCCGGCTGTATTGTAATCGATAATACATCGCACTTTAGAAATGATTTTGAAATACCACTCGTGGTGCCAGAAGTTAATGCTTCAAGCCTAGCTGATTTTAGAAATCGTAATATTATTGCTAACCCTAACTGTTCAACTATTCAGATGATGTTAGCACTTAAACCAATTTATGATGCTTACGGAATAGACCGTATTAATGTATCTACTTACCAAGCTGTATCGGGTGCAGGTAAAGACGCGGTTGATGAACTTGCAAAGCAAACAGCTAATTTGATGAATGCACGCCCTATGGATAATAAAGTATTTCCAAAGCAAATTGCATTTAACGTTATTCCTCAAATTGATAGCTTTGAAGATAATGGCTATACGCGCGAAGAAATGAAAATGGTAAACGAAACTCATAAAATTTTGGGTGATACCACTATTGCAGTGAACCCAACGTGTGTACGTGTTCCCGTATTTTTTGGGCACTCAGAATCAATTAATATTGAAACGCGCATGCCTTATGACTTTGAACACGTTAAACAACTTTTAAAAGACGCGCCTGGTGTCGAGCTAATTGATGATGAAGGTGACTACCCAACAGCAGTGTCTGACGCTAGTGGTAACGATACTGTGTATATAGGTCGATTACGTGCTGATATTTCTCATCCTCATGGATTAAACATGTGGGTTGTAAGTGACAACACTCGTAAAGGTGCTGCAACTAATAGCATTCAAATTGCAGAAGAGCTTATTGCCAATTACATGTAATAGTTAATTGCGCTAAACATGCTTTTGAAGCGGTAAACAGTAGTTGTTTGCCGCTTTTTGTTTATATGGCTTGTCAAATTTTTGCCGTTTAATTTTAAAAATACAAAAACTGATTGATAACACTCAATAAATTAATATTTATAAAGATGTTTTAAGGCATTTATTTTCAAGGTGTTGCGATGGATATTACGCTCTAACTGGTTTATAGTTTGTAATTGGAATAGAGCTTGCAATAAAAATAGATTGTAATAATAAATGCGAGTCAGTCATTTGGCTGATAATAGCAATAATAAACAATATTTATGCACTTAAGTTTTAGGTGTTTTATTAATATTTAAATATTAAAGGATCAGCATGCGCGGTTTAGCTACACTTATTATATTAGCGTCTGCATTGATAGTAACGCCAGTTTACTCTCAGGACAGTACCCAATTAAAGGGGCCTAAAGGCGTTGACTATGGTGCGCAAGGGCGATCAATTGGGCCAATTAAACCAACTGATACGCTTTGGCGTATAGCAGCTAAAGTGCGCCCAGACAATTCTGTCAGTATTTATCAAGTTATGCAGGCTTTGTATAACAAAAATCCCGATTCATTTTTAGAACAAAATCTTAACCACATTCAAAATGGTGCCTATTTAAAAATCCCTACCTTAGCCGAAATAAAAGCTGTAAATACGCAGCTCGCAAAGCAACGCTCTGAGCAAGATGATGCATTATGGGAAAAGAAAAAAAATGGCACGCTTACACAAAGCGAAATTAACTCAGCGCAAACAAAAGTAACTCAAGCGCGTAAAATTGATGTAGACGATGCTAAAAAAGAGATACAGAAAGAATTAAATGAAATAAAAACAGAGCAAGGTACTAAGCTTGTTGAGTTACAACAACAGTTTAAAAGCTCAGTTAGTAATGTAGAAGAGATTTTAGTTGAAAATAATAATCTTAAAAAACAGTTATCAGGAATATCTAAAGAGCTCGAAAACTTACGTTTGCAATTAGGACAAGACAGCGAAATTCAAAATCAGTTAAAAGAACTCATCGTTAAACAAAACGAGATTATTGCCCAACAAAAAAAACAAGAAGTAATACCAAAAGAGTCATTTGATTTTGGCTCATTATTTTCAAACCCCATAGTACTGGGCTTGTTAATGTTTATTCCTGGGTTACTGATTATTTTTGCAATCGTTATGTTTTTACGCAAACGAGCAAGTAATCAAGAAGAGCCGCAAAACGATGATGACTTTTTACCACAAACCCCAACTTATACTGGCGATGATGATTTAGGCCCAAGCTTAAATGACGATCCAATTGTACCTGACCCTTTAGATGACTTGAGTGTTCAATTAGATGATAGTCTCGAAAGTGATATGTTGCCTAATGATGATTTAGACGACGGCTTAGATGATTTTTCTGGCGACGAAAATTTACTTGATCAGGATGAGCTCGAAAGCTTGCTAAGCGATGACATTGTTTTTGATGATGAAAATACCGATGACGATGATGAGCTCGATATTTTTATGCAGCAAGGGTTTGATCAACCTTCAGATGAAAACGCTGAAGATATAGATTTAGACTTATCTGATGACTCAATTAACAATGATGAAATCCTAACTAATGACGATTTAGATAGCTTGTTTGATGAAGACGATAGTCTACCTGAGTTTGATGCACCGCAAACAAGCGAAGCTTTAGAGGATGACAGCTTAGAATCTCATGATGAAATGGCGGCTTTAAGTGAAGAGCTTGCAGATGAAGATAATTTTGATATAGATGAATTATTAGATCAAACATCAACAGAATTAGATACCTCAAATAACACTTCAGCTGAACTTGATACAAGCGACGACTTTGATTTAGACGATATAGATAGCTTAATTGATGAGGCGAATGACCCAAAAAGTGATGTGGTAGATGACTCACTTGATGCAGAGTTACTCGACGAAGATGAACTTCTAGAAGAAAGCGACGACTTTGATTTAGACGACATAGATAGCTTAATTGATGAGGCTGCAGTTGATACTGCAGATGACTCATTAGTTGAGGAAAGTGACGACTTTGATTTAGACGATATAGATAGCTTAATTGATGAAGCAGCAGTTGATACTGCAAATGATTCATTAGTTGAGGAAAGTGACGACTTTGATTTAGACGACATAGATAGCTTTATTTATGAGACTGCGGTTGATACTGAGAATGACTCTTTGGTTGAGGAAAGTGACGACTTTGATTTAGACGACATAGATAGCTTAATTGATGAGGCTGCAGTTGATACTGCAAATGATTCATTAGTTGAGGAAAGTGACGACTTTGATTTAGACAACATAGATAGCTTAATTGATGAGGAAGCAGTTGATACTGCAAATGATTCATTAGTTGAACAAAGCGATGATTTTGATTTAGACGACATAGATAACCTAATTGATGATGAAGTAAAAAATTCAGATGTAAGAGATTCAGAAATTGATAATGCATTGGCAGACTCAGTTGAGGATTTAGCAGATGCTCAAGAAGAATTAAATGTTGATGATATTGAGTCGCTTGCTTCATCATTAAATGAAGAACCTGAGCTTGAAGAAGAGCCTGAGCTTGAAGAAGAGCCTGAGC
>NZ_JACJEA010000010.1:0-129130 GCF_014163835.1 Pseudoalteromonas sp. SR43-5 | reverse complement strand
GGCGATTTAATCGCGGCGTGAGGTTTGTAACCTAGCGGGCTAAGTAAAAACCGAGCAAAGCTTCCGCGTCCTGCTCACGCCCCTTACCTACATCCATGTAGGCAACAAAGAGTAAATTGCCCCTAGGTAGAACCCTTCGGGCAGCGTATGTTTGGCATTTATTCCACGTTATCGCCTATTTATGGGAAATAACCACACTACATAGGCTCTGCCTTGCCTAAATACCAAACATACTGCTGCAAATTTAACCTCGAAAGATAAACAGGCTCTAGGAAATAATATGTCAGAGTCTAAATATGGTCAGCTTGTACTGGCGCCCCGTTCGTATTTTTTCACTGCTATAGTGAGCGTAGTATTTGCGTTTATAGGCTTTAGTTATAATGCATGGCAGATGGAGGCAAGTGAAGATAACAACAATACACGCATTGCTAGCTTTCAAATCTTACAAGAACTAGCCGAGCTTGAGCTTATTGTATTTGCGGCACATTACGATAATAACAAAATAGATGGCAGCCCCAGAAAAGGCTGGGTTAAAGTTAACTTAATTCATGACTTAAACTACTTAGCCGTTGATGAAGTACATTTAAAAACAAAAGACTTACAAAAGGTCTGGCAAACAAATTGGCCAAATATGGTTGATCACCAAAGTGCTGCGCAATCTATTACACATGCCATAGACAGAGTGCGTACAGAAGTTGTGAGTGAATTAAAGCGCCTTGATTAAGTGAGCAACTTGCGCCGTTGAGCGTTGCAAGTAAGCGGCGCTCAGTAAAATTGTGGTCTCGTTAACTTTTTGTCCTTTTAATACGTTAATAAGCTGCTGTTTTGCGTTCGGATTTTGTTTTTGCTCTATTTCCATTAATGCTAACAAAGCTGAAAATTCATGCTTTACCGGTGTGCTAGGTTTATTTGCATAGGCTATGTAGCAGGCAACCGGTGTTAAGCCATGAGAGTTGGGCTGCGCCAGCGCTTTAGCTAACTCATCATTTGATTCAAACAACATCAAAGAGCGCACATAGTTAAATGGCAGCTTTGTAGCATCGGCATGCTTAAACACATTGTGCAGTACGTTATTTCCTTGTGTATCTTGTACTAAAAAGCCTTTATTTACTTTCAGCGCAGGGGTAAAAAAGCTCAATGCGTCAATATTAGTGAGTTGATTAATAAATGGAGAAGGCGCTGTGTTAGAGCTTAATATCCGCGTTGCTATGTTTTGCATAAAGTCATACTTAACACTTAACCGTTGGGCGCTGTCATATAAATGGTTAAGCTGCAAAGTTTGCTGAGCAGGGCTTAACTGCTTAAAGTCGTTATCGAGCTCATTTAACTGTTGCTTTGAAATACGCGCATTAAGTAGTTGTACGCTTAAATCCATTATTATTTCCAAAAATCTTTTTTACTACTATAAAACAAAAAAGGCCGCAAATGCGACCTTTCATATTTAAAGCAATTGTTTAAATTGGTTTTAAGCTTTTTTGCTTGCTACCCATTCATTAACAAAGTTCTCTAGTACATTTAGTGGTACAGGACCATTTTTAAGCACTACGTCGTGGAACTGGCGAATATCAAACTTATCACCCAGTTGCTTTTTAGCGTCTTCACGAAGCTCTAAAATCTTAAGCATACCCACTTTATAAGCCGTTGCTTGTGAAGGCATTACAATGTGACGCTCAACCATTTTAACACCGTCAGATGTTGCATTAGGCGTGTTATTTACGTAGTAATCAATACCTTCTTGGCGAGTCCACTTCATCGCGTGAATACCCGTATCAACCACTAGACGACATGCGCGCCATAGCTCCATTGAAAGACGACCAAAATCTGAGTAAGGGTCTGAGTACATGCCCATTTCTTTAGGAATGAACTCTGAGTATAAACCCCAACCTTCAATATACGCTGTGTAACCACCAAATTTACGGAACTTAGGAACGCCTTCTAGTTCTTGCGAAATAGCGATTTGCATGTGGTGACCCGGAATACCTTCGTGGTAAGCAAGTGCTTCCATTTGATATGTTGGCATAGCTTCCATGTCATAAAGGTTAGCGTAGTAAATACCTGGGCGTGAACCATCTGGAGCTGGCTGTTGGTAAAATGCCTTGCCCGCTGCTTTTTCACGGAATGCTTCAACTGCTTTTACTTTTAAATCAGCTTTTGGTTTAACAATGAATAACTCATCTAAGCGTGTTTTCATTGTATCAATAAGTCCAGTGGCTTCATCAAGGTAGCGTTGCTTACCTTGTGCATCATTAGGGTAGTAAAATTGTTTGTCAGTTTTCATAAACTGCATAAACGCTTTTAAGTCGCCTTTAAAGCCTACTTTATCTTTAATTTCACGCATTTCATCATGAATACGTGTCACTTCAGATAAACCAATTGCATGAATTTCTTTAGCCGTTAAATCTGTTGTTGTAGTGCGCTTAAGTGCGTTGTTATAAAACGCTTTGCCATCTGGTAATTTCCATGCGCCATCGCGATCATCAGCACGTTTCTCAAGCTGCGCTAGGTAATTAATTAGCTTAGAGTAAGATGGTTTAACAGCCGATTTTAATGCATCTGATGCATCACTGATTAACGAGTCTTTTTCGTCTTGGCTAATTTCAAGCGCTGTTACTTTGCGTTTAAAGTCAGCAAGCAATGTAGAATCATCGCCTTTTTCAAACGGTGCACCGTGAATAATGTTTTTGCTTGAATCAATAACATGCGGGAATACAAATTTAGGGGCTATGATGCCTTTTTCTGCACGTACAGTTAAATCAACGATAAGCTGATCAATAACACCAGTTACACCATTTAGGCGTGAAATGTAGTCTTTAGCTTCTTTTACATTACTAATTGAGTGCTGATTAATTAAAAACGCAGGGATCATAGAATGCGTACCAAACATTTGGTTCACAGGGTAATTATGGTAGCGCCATTTAAAGTCAGCAATTGAGCTTTCAAGATCCTGTTTTTTTAAGTCGTAGCTAACTTTTGTTGCATCATCTAATAGATCACGATTAATTGCTTTTAATGCAACTAGGTCAGCTTTTGTTTGTGCTAAATCTTTAAGCTTTCTTTCTTCGCTGCCATCGTCCCATTTATCGTAATCTTGCTTAATCCCCATGTATGTTTGATATACAGGGCTGCTCATTACATCGCGGTTAAATGTATCTTCAAAAAATGCATTGGCTTTGTCTATTTCACTTTGTTGTGATTGAACTTCTTGTGCAATAGGGGCTGAAGTAGATTGTTGTGTTGTTTGCTGGCAGCCAGCAAGTAGTGCAACGCTTACTGCGGCCGCAATAAAAGTGAGTTTACGCATTGTTTTCCCTTTTGTTGTTAGAAACCCATTAGGGTGATTTATATTTATTAGTTTTATATTGTTGTGCAGTGCCTTAGCGCTACACAAACAATTCTAGCAGGTCATTTAAAAAGCGATGACCTTTTAAGGTTACCTGCCAATGGCTGTCTGTTTGAGTCAATAAACCTTTATTTATTGCTTGGTTTAATGCACTTTGCTGACTTTGCAGCGGCAGTGTTGTTAGTTTATTAAAATCATTAATTGGGCAAGGCTCAACAAGGCGAAAGCGATTCATAAAAAATTCAAACGCTAAATCGTCCTGCTCTACATGCCAGCTTTTATACATATATGGTTTAATTAAATCCATATAGCCGCGTGGATGTTTAACCTTTTCGGTACGCGTTATAAGCCCTGTATTTGCATCAGTAACCTTACCATGTGCGCCGCAGCCAATACCGAGATAATCGCCAAAACGCCAATAATTTAAGTTATGTTGGCATTGATAGCCCGGTTTTGCATAGCCCGATATTTCGTATTGCACGTAACCTGCTTGCGCGAGTAACTCAACCCCTTGTTCTTGAATGTCCCACAGTGTTTCATCTTGTGGCAAGGTAGGGGGCTTTGAAGCAAACTGAGTATTGGGTTCAATAGTTAGTTGATACCAAGATATATGCGGTGGATCGAGCGCTATTATTTGTTTTAAATCACTCAGAGCATCATCAAGTGTTTGCCCAGGTAAGCCATGCATTAAATCAAGGTTAAAGCTATTTAAACCGGCTTCTTTAGCTTGTTGCGCGGCATAGTTTGCCTCGTCGCTGCCATGAATCCGACCAAGTGCTTTTAACTTGTCGTTTTGCATGCTTTGCACACCGATAGAAATACGGTTAATGCCTGCTTTTACGTAATCTTTAAAGCGACCTGTTTCTACTGTACCAGGGTTGGCTTCAAGGGTGATTTCGCAGTGTTCTTCAAGCCCAATTAGGTTGTCGACTTCATTTAATAAACGGGTATAAGCTGCACCAGTTAATAAGCTTGGTGTGCCGCCACCAATAAAAATGCTGTGAATTTTACGTCCTTGCACTAAGTGCAAATCTGCTTTTAAGTCATCAATTAAGTGTTGAACATATTCAGCTTCAGGTATTTCACCTTTTTGTCCGTGGCTATTAAAATCGCAGTACGGGCATTTTTGCACGCACCAAGGCACATGCACATATAAGCTCAGTGGTGGAAGGTTCACAGGCCGCCTTTTTGCTGTAGTTCTAGTAATAATTTTTGCAGCGCTTGTCCGCGATGACTCACTGCATTTTTTTGCTCTTTTGTAAGCTCAGCACTCGTACAATTTTTCTCTGCTACAAAAAACACAGGATCGTAACCAAATCCACCGTTGCCATTTTGAGTGAGCGTAATTTCGCCCTCCCAACTAGCACTACAAATAAGCGGAGTAGGGTCGTCTGCGTGGCGCATTAACACCAGTACACACCAAAAACGTGCACTGCGAATAGGGTTATCACCTAAATCTACAAGTAACTTATCAATGTTATCTTGATCGCTGGCACCTGGGCCTGCAAAACGGGCTGAGTAAACACCGGGTGCGCCATTTAGGCCATCAACTTCCAAACCTGAGTCATCGGCAATAGCAGGCATGCCAGTAATTTTAGCAGCATGGCGCGCTTTAATAATGGCATTTTCAACAAAGGTAGTGCCGGTTTCGGCAACTTCACCTACGTTAAAATCGCTCTGTGGAACTACATTAATATTCAAAGGGCTTAGCATGTTAGCTAGCTCTTTTACTTTGCCAGGGTTACCTGTAGCAAGTACTAAAGTTTTGGTCATGTTATTAATCTACGTAAAATTTTTGCTGAAACTGTAATTTTTGAAATTGATTACTTTGTTGTATTTCAATCTCAAAGCGTAAAATCTCTTCGTTGGTGTAATCAACTTGGGCAAGGTAATAAATTGACTCACCTTCTTTTACTTCTTTAAAAGTAAGCGTTTGTTTGTTGCCAAGTAGGTTTTTAGCTGTGCCTGTAAGCTTTGCCGTTTGTGCTGTTTTATCGGCATCATTTTTTAATATAGAAATGTTTACAACCCCTTTGTAGCCACTGCGCTCAAGGTTGTACGCTTTTGCTATTTTTGGCTGAATAAAAGTAGAAGGAAAGGCGATGTAATGCACTTGCCAAGGGCCAAGCTCTTTGTATTGTGCGCCCTGCATTTCTTCGCTTTGCGCGTTAAATGCAAATGCTAAACAAGCAATAAAACAAAACTTAATTAAACGGTTCATTATGTATTCCTCAAAACATATAAAAAAGAGGCCTTTGGGCCTCTAATTAAAAAATCCATATTAGACTAAAAAATCCATAAGCAGCATTTGCAAAAACTGAATACCAATAATAAGCACTAAAACTGATAAATCTAAGCCACCCATTGATGGTAATATTTTACGAATTGGTTTTAGCATTGGTTCAGTAAGCTGGTGGAAAACCGCTTCTATAGGGTTATAGCCTTGGCTAACCCAACTTAAAATAGCGCGAATAATAAGTACCCAAAATACTAAATTAAGGCCTTCTTTTAGTACCGTTATAAGTGCTTGAATAAGTACAGGCTGTATTGCCCACGCATTATATATAACAAGCATTAAAGTACTAATTTTGGCTACAGCCACTATAAATGCCAGCAACAGAGATGCTAAATCAAGTCCGCCAAACCCCGGAATGATTTTACGCAGTGGCTTTACCGCAAACGAAGTGGCTTTAACCACAAACTGGCTCATTGGATTATAAAAGTCGGCTTTTGCCCACTGCAGCCAAAAGCGCAGTAATACCACCATTAAAAACAAATCAAACAGGGTACTGATTAAAAATTGCATGGCATTCATAGTGTAACCTTCAATAAAAAGTGGTTTTAAAGTTCTTTTTCCATTTGCTCTGCACGCGCAATACACGCATCCATTGCATCGCCAACGGTTTTAGTTAAGCCTTCGTCTTTTAAGTGCTCAACAGCTGCGTGAGTAGTGCCGCCTTTAGATGTTACGTTTGAACGTAGTTGCGAAATATTAATATCAGGCTGGCTAAGTGCCATTTCGGCAGCGCCAAGAGCTGTTTGTTGTACCAGGCGACGAGCGTCTTCATCGTTAAAGCCCAGCGCTTTTGCTTTTTCTTCTATGGCTTCCATAAATAAGAAAAAGTAAGCAGGTGATGAGCCGGTTACAGCAATAATATCGTTAATTTGTGACTCTTTTTCCACCCATACAACAATGCCCGTGCATTCAAAAACTTGTTGTACAAATTCGTGTTCGCTTTGTGTTTCGCCCGCACCATATAAACCTGATACTCCGCGACCTAATAAAGATGGCGTGTTTGGCATGCAACGTACCATTTTAACGTCTTGGCCTAGCATTTCACGTAAACGTTTTACAGTTAAGCCCGCCGCAACAGAAATAAACAGTTTATCGCTAAAATCTACGCCCGACTCTTGAAACGATTTACATAAATCGCCCATCATTTGTGGTTTAACAGACAAAACAATTACATCAGCATCGCGCAGGGCTTCGTTATTGTCACTGGTGGTTTGCACCTTGAAATCAAATGCTACCTTTTCAAGCTTTTCTTGGTTGCGGTTAGTCGCAATTATGTTACTTGCGTTAAAGCCGTTTTTTACCATGCCACCAATAATGGCGTAGCTCATATTACCTGTGCCTATAAATGCGATTTTTTTATCTGACATAAATCTGTTATCACCTTTTAAGTTCGTGTTCCAAAAATGTCTGTGCCGATCCTTACCATGGTTGAGCCTGCGCTAATGGCAGCTTCAACATCGTTACTCATACCCATCGACAAAGTATCTACTTGAGGATATTGGGTCTTTAGTTTATCAAAGCAAGTTTGTAATTGCTCAAAAGATTGAATTTGCGTATCCAGTTTGTCGCTTTTAGCGGGAATTGCCATTAAACCTCGAAGTGTTAAGTGCTCACATTGGTTAATAAAATTTGCAAGTTCATCTATTTCATCGCGGCGGCAACCTGACTTTGCTTCCTCATTACTTATATTTACTTGAATAAGTATATTAAGAGGTGGTTTATCGTTTGGGCGCTGGGAATCTAATCGCTTTGCTATTTTTATGCGATCAACACTTTGCACCCAATCAAAGTTAGCAGCTACTAATGCACTTTTATTTGATTGAATAGGGCCAATGAAATGCCAAATGATGTCGCTATATGACTGTAGTTGAGCTATTTTATCTATAGCCTCTTGAACATAAGATTCACCAAATTCGCGCTGACCATGCTCATAAGCTGCAATAATATCTTCACTTGGTTTAGTTTTAGACACTGCTAGTAGAGTAACTTCGTTAGTGTTTCGCTGTGTGTTTTTTGCCGCGTCTGCAATTCTAGCGTAGGCGGATGTGAGTCGTTCTGCTATTGTAACCATATATTTATCAGTTAGTTGTGGAGTCATAAATGGATATTACCGAATTATTAGCGTTTAGTGTGCAACACAAAGCATCCGATTTACATTTATCGTCGGGTGTTTCACCTATGATACGCGTAGACGGTGATGTTCGCCGCATTAATATACCAGCCCTTGCAGACAAAGACGTAAACAGTCTGGTTTACGATATTATGAACGATAATCAACGCAAGGACTACGAACAAAACCTCGAAGTGGATTTTTCGTTTGAAGTGCCTAATTTAGCACGTTTTCGTGTGAATGCGTTTAACTCTAATCGCGGGCCTGCTGCGGTATTTCGTACCATACCAAGTGAAGTGTTAACGCTTGATGATTTAGGTGCGCCAGATATTTTTAAAACAATCTCTGATACCCCACGTGGACTCGTGTTAGTAACAGGGCCAACGGGTTCTGGTAAATCAACAACACTTGCCGCTATGGTCGATTATATAAATCAAAATAAACATCACCATATTCTAACAATAGAAGATCCAATCGAGTTTGTTCACGATAATAAATTAAGTTTAATTAACCAACGTGAAGTTCACCGCGATACACATAGCTTTTCAAACGCGCTACGTAGTGCATTGCGTGAAGACCCTGATGTAATACTTGTGGGTGAGTTACGTGATTTAGAAACAATTCGTCTTGCAATGACTGCTGCCGAAACGGGTCACTTAGTGTTTGGCACGCTACATACAACATCTGCACCAAAAACTATTGACCGTATTATTGATGTATTCCCAGGTGAAGAAAAAGCTATGGTGCGCTCAATGTTATCTGAATCTTTACGTGCGGTAATTTCACAAACACTGCTTAAAAAAATTGGTGGTGGGCGAGTTGCAGCACACGAAATTATGATTGCAGTTCCTGCTATTCGTAACTTAATTCGTGAAGATAAAATTGCACAAATGTATTCGTCTATTCAAACCGGTGCGTCTGTGGGCATGCAAACAATGGATCAGTGTTTAACTAATTTAGTTAATCACGGTATTGTTACAAATACGGCAGCGAAAGAAAAAGCGCAAGACAAAACACAATTTGGTGGGTAAGAAATTATTATGGCTTTATCTTTAAACGACTTTTTACTCATAATGATTGAGAAAAAGGGTTCTGACCTATTTGTATCGAGTCAATTACCCGTGAGTGCAAAAATAAACGGTGAACTAACAGCTCTCAGTGACGATAGACTGACTGATGAGCAATCACTTGAGTTAGTAGAATCTGCAATGAGCGAAAAGCAAAAAGCAGAGTTTCATACAACGAAAGAATGTAACTTTGCGATTGCTACCGACGAAGGGCGTTTTCGTATTTCTGCTTTTTGGCAGCGCGATAGAGCGGGTATGGTTATTCGCCGTATTGTGACGCAAATTCCTGATGTAAGTGATTTAGGTCTGCCATCTACGCTGACAGATGTAATTATGTCTAAACGCGGTCTTGTCTTGTTTGTAGGTGGTACAGGTACGGGTAAGTCGACCTCACTAGCTGCACTTATTGGTTATCGAAACCGTAACCAACGAGGTCATATACTGACCATTGAAGATCCGATTGAGTTTGTTCATGAGCATCGTAAAAGTATTATTACTCAGCGCGAAGTAGGGCTTGATACAGAAAGCTTTGAGTCGGCACTTAAAAGCTCATTACGCCAAGCTCCAGATGTTATTTTGATTGGTGAAATTCGCTCGCAAGAAACCATGGAATACGCCCTAAGCTTTGCTGAAACCGGTCACCTGTGTGTTGCAACACTACATGCTAATAATGCGAACCAAGCGATTGACCGTATTATGCATTTAGTACCAAAAGAAAAACACGATAAGCTTAAGTACGACTTAGCACTTAACTTACGTGCCATTGTTGCTCAGCAATTAGTGCCGACTGCTGATGGTGAAAGCCGTGTTGCAGCTATTGAAATATTGCTTAACTCACCAATGGTCGCTGAACTGATTAGAAATGGTGATATTGGCGGAATTAAAGAGGCAATGGCTAAGTCAAAAGAGATGGGCATGCAAACCTTTGACCAAGCGTTATTTGAGTTGTACAGACAGCAGCGAATTAACTACGCTGATGCACTGCACCATGCTGACTCACCAAATGATTTACGCTTAATGATAAAACTGCGCAATAACGAACAACAAGGTGCGGGCTTTTTACAGGGCGTTACTATTGATGGCCTTGATGATAAAAATAGCGATCAATAATTTAAAAGTAATTAATAAAAAAGCGCCAATTGGCGCTTTTTTATTTGTATAAAGGGTTGTTTATATAGCCAGTTTATTCACCGTAACTAGATTCAAAAAAGCTTTCTAAAATAATAACCGCAGACATATTATCTACGTTACCTTTACCTAAGTTTTTATAGCCGCCACTTTCAAAAAGTCGCGCTTTAGCATCCGCTGTCGTTAAGCGCTCATCCTGTGTTTGCACAGGAATGCCATAATGATTATGCAATCTGTTGGCAAACTTTTTTGCTTTAAAGGTAACCTCTTGTGATGTTCCATCCATATTTAGTGGTAAACCAACAACCATTAAGTCAGGCTGCCACTCGGCTACTTGTACGGCGATATGGTCCCAGTTAGGAATGCCATCTTGTGCTTTTACAGCCTTAAGGCTAGACGCACTGCCGGTTAACTCTTGCCCAATAGCAATACCAATACTTTTGGTGCCAAAGTCAAAGCCCATTACAGTGCGTTCGCCTTGCGGCTTAAGCGATTTTTTTGTCATGTGTATCTTGTTTAAGTTTGCTAAGGGTTAGTTACTATTATGCGTGACCAGCCTTAAGGCTAGACGCACTGCCGGTTAACTCTTGCCCAATAGCAATACCAATACTTTTGGTGCCAAAGTCAAAGCCCATTACAGTGCGTTCGCCTTGCGGCTTAAGCGATTTTTTTGTCATGTGTATCTTGTTTAAGTTTGCTAAGGGTTAGTTACTATTATGCGTGACCAGCTTCAGGGCTGAGTTGGCTAATATCAAATCCCAACATTGAAACTGCTTTTTCCCATCGTTTTTCAACGGGGGTATCAAAAATGATCTTCGGATCGGCTTCTATGATCAACCAGTTGTTATCAAGTAACTCTTGTTCGAGTTGTCCTTGCTCCCACCCTGAATAACCAAGTGTAATAATAAACTGCTCTGGTGCTTGTGCAGTGGTTAAGTTTGCTAAAACGTCTTTTGAGGTAGTGATCATAATATCGCTACTGAGTTTTTGACTTGCTGAATAACCCGATTGGGGAGAGTGCAGTACAAAACCACGGTCAGTTTTAACGGGTCCACCTGCAAACACACTTACTTTTGCTGCGTTTTGCGTTTTGTCGTTATCAATTTCTATTTTATCTAAAAGTTCGCCAACAGTAACATCAATAGGTTGGTTTATTACCAAGCCCATAGCCCCATCTTCATTGTGCTCACAAATATAGGTAACAGCACGTTTAAAAAAAGGGTCTTGCATTGACGGCATCGCGATTAAAAAATGATTTTCTAATGACTGCATAGATTTCACCCTTTTTAGTTAATGAACTTTGAGTATGGCATAGTTATTTAAATTGACATAAAAAGCCCATTAATTGCATGAAAGGCTTAAACTAATGGGCTTTTTATTGTGGTAATTACTTACCTAATTTACGCTCAATTGCATCAAATAAAATACCTGTGATAGAAATATCATAAGCAGCTTCAATTTCGCGTACGCACGTTGGTGCAGTTACGTTAATTTCAGTTAATTTATCGCCAATAATATCTAAACCTACAAATATTAAGCCTTTTTCTTTGAGCGTTGGTGCAACAGCTTGCGCTATTTTTAAATCTGATTCGCTAAGTGGACGGGCTTCACCTCGACCGCCTGCAGCCAAATTACCGCGTGTTTCACCATTTTGTGGTATACGCGCTAAACAATATGGAATAACTTCGCCATCAACTACTAGTACGCGCTTATCGCCTTGTTTGATCTCTGGAATGTAATTTTGCACCATTGCGAAGCGGCTGCCGTGCTCGGTTAACGTTTCACAAATTACACCAATGTTGGCATCGTCTTCTCTGATGCGAAAAATCGATGCGCCACCCATGCCATCAAGCGGCTTTAAAATAATGTCTTTATGCTGTGCTAAAAATTCACGAATTTGTTTTTGGCTACGTGTAACAAGTGTGTCTGGCGTATGCTCGCTAAACCATGCTGTAAACAGCTTTTCGTTAGCATCGCGAAGGCTTTGTGGCTTGTTAATTATTAACGTACCTTCTTGTTCAGCACGTTCTAAAATATACGTCGCGTAAATGTATTCAGTATCAAAAGGAGGGTCTTTACGCATTAAAATTACGTCAAGATCGGCAAGGGCTATAGTGGCTTTTTCTTCAAGCTCATACCATTTTTCTGCATTATTAAACACTTGCGCTTTAGACGCTGTAGCGTACGACTTGCCTTTACGAAGAGATAAATCGTCCATCTCCATATAATAAATTTCGTAGCCACGTTCTTGCGCTTGCATCATCATTGCAAAACCGGTGTCTTTTTTGATGTTAAATCCACTAATAGGATCTGAAATAATACCTAACTTAATTGCCATGCGCTGTGCCTTACTATAAATGTTACTGTTTATATGAGGGTGCTTTTAGTTATTTCAATTAGCTAAATCGCCAAATTGAAGTTGTAATGCACTTAAGACCGTTAAAGCGGCTGTTTCCGTTCGTAAAACGCGCGGGCCTAAGCGAATATCTACAAACTCTAGTTGTTTGGTTAGTGCCATTTCATCGTCGGTAAAGCCACCTTCTGGGCCTACTAAAAAGCGTACGCCATCTTTAGGTACCGTAATGGTTTTAATGCTGTGCTCAGCACGAGGGTGAAGAGTGAGCTTAATTGCATCGGTTTGTTGTGCAAGCCATTGTTTTAAATCTATAGGTGGGTGAATAATTGGCACAAAATTACGCCCTGACTGCTCAGCCGCAGCAATTGCAATTTTTTGCCATTGTTGGTGTTTTTTCTCAAGACGATCGCCCATTAGTTTCACACCACAGCGCTGACTAAAAATAGGGGTGATTTCGGTAATACCTAGTTCAACTGACTTTTGAATTGTAAAATCCATCTTATCACCACGAGATACACATTGACCTAAATGAATTTTAAGTGGAGATTCTACATCGTGAGGGTTAAGTTCTAATGGCATTACGACGACTGTTTTTTTTGTTACCTCAATTATTTCACTAAGGTATTCGCCACCTTCGCCATTAAAAATAGATACATGCTCGCCTACTTTCATGCGCAGCACTCTGCCAATATGCCCTGCAGCATCGTCATCTAAAGTTACAGGGGTGTTTAGGGCAATACTCGATGTTTGATAAATATGAGGAACTCGCATAGGGCGTCACTTACTACATAGCGTAAAATATATATTGCTATGGTAAGTAAGCTGGGGGCTGTGCGCAATTATTTATTTTTATTAAGTTGTTCGGCGAGATCTATTAAATCTTGTGGGGTGTGTGCTATATCGTGATGATTTTGCGAAGGTTCCGTTAACGTCTCGTCGGTAACCCGGCTGAGTGTATAGCCTGTATCATCAAGATTTATTAAAAAGCGTTCTTCATGTAAGGAGTTATAAATAAAGCGCTGCTTATCACTTGCGAGTAAATAATCGGTGCTATTGAAAAGGACTCCGTGTAAATCGTGATGATCTTTTAAATAATTAATTAACTCAGAAACGCTTATTTCGTTTTCAAGATCGCAATAACTGTAGTCTTTAATAAGCTCGTCAAACATCATTTTTACTAATTGGCGGGTATTACTGCCTGCAGCAATAAGTGTACTCGCTTTTGTTATGCCATTACTATTTACATAGTATTCGGCAAATGCGCGGCTAAATTCGTTGTCTATGTCAATTAACAAATAGTTCGTTATTACAGGCGGCATAGAGCTAGGACCTTGTTGCATCTAAGTAATTACCATTATTACTTAAATGCAGACGTTTTAATTGCTGTATTTTCAGTAAAAAAGGTCTAAAGAGAAAACATACTAATAAGTAAATAACCTATAGCACAAAAAACAGCAAATTCTATGCATGCTACCCCAATATTATCTTGATGGTCTATTTCAAGAGCCGTATCAATATTTGGTAAAGAGATAACTTTTATCACATACGTTAAGCCGTAAAGTAGTATCCACATTACACCGCAATGCATTACAAGTGTAAATATGTTTTCAACCATTTTACCGTTTTGAAATGCTGCGCTAGATAAACCAGCATATACAGCCAACGCTAAGCCAATTGATTTTCCAGCATATCTTATACCAATAGATGTATTTTCTAGGTTAAAGTTACTTTGTAGTGACGCACCTTGGTTTGCTTTTGCAAAACGGTGTTCTCGTATTTTGCTATCAAGTGCAAACATCCCCTGAAGTGTAAAAAAGCTAACGCAAGCAATAAGTAAGTTGCTAAACCCTTGGGTGTGCGTCCACGTGTACAAGCCCAGAGCAATAATACAGTTAGCGATTAACATTCCTGAGTCTACCAATGCAGCACATACATTTTGTTTTAGTATGGCAGCTTCTTCATTAAACCTGTGGAGTATCCATTTTCTGTGAATTAAATGGCCCACTTTTATAAAAGTGAATAAGAGAACAATAATAATTAATACTTTTAACGGGTTTAACTGTGCAGTGCTTACGCTTATTTCGTCAAATAAAAAGGCTATAGTGGCTATAACAACCGATATTTCAGATGCAAAACTAATACCCATGGCAAAGTTGTCGTGTTGCGCTAACTCATCTTTAAGCGCTTGTTTTGCTTTGATTTGAGTGACAACTCGTAAACAAAAAATAGTTATGCAAATAACCGCAAAACTAATGGCAATCGCAATAAAACTAGTGTTAGATAAAGACAAATATGACATGGTGATCCTAATTAAGTTAACCTTTCTAGGTTTTAATCATTCTAGTACGGTTATTGATGATATAAAAGAGAGGATTGATGAGTAACGTAAAGCAACTTCCTATTCAATTACAAAAACTTGGCTTGATGCGCTTTGAACAGTTATACCCGCAGCAAAGTAAACAAAGTGAAGTTGTAAGGTTATTAGCATTAAGCGACTTTGCTTGGCGCAGTTTAGAGTCACAACCTGATTTAAATACCTGGCTATTATGCAAAGACGAAATACAAAATAGAGTAATAGACTCTCCTTTTAAAAACCTGAATTTAGCTGACCTTGATGAAGCACAGTGTCATAAAGTACTTCGTCAATATCGTGAAAAGTACTGGCTTAAAGTCGCCTTTTTAGATTTATGCTGTAATAATCCCATTGCCGATAGTATTAATTACATAAGCCAACTGGCTGACATGTTAATTAATAGCGCCAACCAATGGGCGCATGCACAGGTGGCAAAAGTAAATGGTGAACCGCTTGATGAGCAAAACCAAGTAATGCCGCTAATGGTATTGGGGATGGGGAAGCTTGGCGGACAGGAGCTAAATTATTCCTCTGATATTGATCTTATTTTTGCGTATCCACGCAGCACAAAAACCCAAGGTGGCCGCAGAAGCCTTGATGCCCAAGTATTTTATACCAAAGTTGCACAAAAACTGATTGCAGCACTTAACCAAGCCACCGGTGATGGGCAAGTATTTAGAGTTGATATGCGCCTACGCCCGTTTGGCGAAAGCGGCCCTTTGGTTATGAGCTTTAATGCTATTGAAGATTACTACCAAGAACAAGGGCGCGACTGGGAACGCTACGCCATGTTAAAAGGGCGCTTAATTGGCACTCCTAATAAGTATTGGGATGAATTTATTAAGCTTTTAAAGCCGTTTGTTTACCGCCGGTATATTGATTTTTCGGTGATTGAATCCTTGCGTAAAATGAAGTTAATGATTGCACAAGAGGTTCGCCGTAAACGCTTAACTAATAATATAAAACTAGGCGCTGGTGGTATTCGTGAAGTTGAATTTATAGTGCAAGCCCTGCAAATGGTAAGAGGTGGGCGAGAGGCTAATTTACAAACCCAATCTTTACTCAAAGCATTAAATGAGTTGGCACTTAACCAAGTTATAGATGAGCAAGAAGCAAGCGAGCTGAGGCGCAATTACCTTTATTTACGTAAAGTTGAGCAGTACCTTCAAATATTTGACGATCAGCAAACGCAAACACTCCCCGATGATGAATTGAATCAGCAGCGCTTAAATTTATTATTAGAACAAGCTGATTTTTCTGCCACTTTAAACACTATAGAAAAGGTGATGAAACAAGTTAACGGTGAGTTTGCACTTGTGATTGGCGAGGAAACCGTGCCACTTGATACCTGTGAAGGCGCATTTATTAGTGCTTGGGATCATGGTGATGTGAGCTTTTTAAAAGAGGCCAGAGATGAATGGCAAGCACCCCTTAACGATTTTAAATTAAGGCTGTCTAAGGTAAATATAGGTAACCGAGGGCGTGACACTCTTGATAAGTTAATGCCTGTTTTACTAAATCAATTAAATGACTTTAATGCCAGTGCAGCAGCTTTCACAATGGTTTGCCAAATTTTTAATAAGATAATTTCGCGTACTGCCTATTTAGAATTGCTTTACGAAAACCAAGGTGCATTAAAGCAACTTGTTTTACTGTGTTGTCATAGCAAATGGATAGGGGAGCATATTTCTCGCTACCCCATATTACTTGATGAACTAATAGACCCCGCAGTTCTTTATAAGCCAACCCCGCTCACAGCGTATAAAGATGAAATAAGACAGTATTTTTTACGAATAGAGCATGACGATTTAGAACTGCAAATGGAGTCGCTTAGGCAATTTAAGCAAACGCATCAATTACGAATTGCTGCCGCCGATGCAACCGGTGTTCTTGACGTAATGAAAGTAAGCGATCATTTAACCGTACTGGCAGAGGCGATTGTTGACCAAGCTGTTAATATTGCATGGCATAACACTGTTAAGCGCTTTGGTATGCCCCCTGGCACAGATGATGAAAATAAAGGTTTTGCTGTTATTGCATATGGTAAAACAGGTGGCTTAGAAGTCGGGTACGACTCAGATCTAGATTTGGTGTTTGTGCATAATCATGATGGCTCAAGCTTAACTAATGGTGAAAAACCGATAGATTCTCGCCAGTTTTATTTAAAGCTCGCTCAGCGCCTAATGCATTTATTTAATACCCGTACTGCATCGGGCATTTTATACGAGCTTGATACACGATTACGTCCTGAAGGAGCCTCTGGTTTATTGGCTATCAATTTAGAGAGCTTTAATCACTATCAGCAAACTCAAGCATGGACGTGGGAGCATCAAGCACTTGTTCGGGCTCGATTAATTTTAGGTCAAAACGATCTGATAGATCGTTTTTCACAAATTCGTAAAAATATACTTTGCCAGCAACGCGATGATACCGTGCTAAAAGCTGATGTAATAAAAATGCGCGAAAAAATGCGCGACCATCTAGCGAAGGGAAATGCTGAGAAATTTGATTTAAAACAAGATGTTGGTGGCATGGCTGATATTGAGTTTATTACGCAATATTTAGTACTTAAACACGCAAACGAGTTTGAACAGCTTACAGTTTACTCAGATAACGTAAGGATATTAACGGATGCGGCAAATATAGGTTGTATTACTAAAGAGCAAAAGCAGCAGTTGATAAAAGCGTATATTGATTATCGCTCGTGTTATCACGTGTTGAGCTTGGAGCAAAAAGGCAAATTGATCCCGCGAGAAACGTTTTTACAAGATATTACTAACGTAACTAATATTTGGAATAGTATTTTTGAATTGAATTGAATTGAATTGAAAACCCAAGTGCTTGCTTGGGTCTATGTACGTGTAAACCCTTAAACCCTTAAACCTTTAGTTTTAAACAGTTTGTACGTACAAATTCTGATGGTAACTCGGTAATAACCGCTGCTCTTTGTTTATGGCAAAAGTAAGTATAAACCTCATGCTCAAAGTCATCATTTATAGCGCGCCCAATTTGGTACAGTGCTGAAGTAAAGTTACTGTCTACTCTAAAATGATCTTTAACTACGTAATCTTTACTTAAGTACCAGTAGAGCTCAATCCCCTCGTTTTTAGCATATTGATTAAGTACATCTTTAAGAGTTGTGCCATTTTCAAAGCGCCTAGGTTCAACTTCTCCAGTCCAATTTGTAGGCATTGGATCTACTGTTCGCGCACGTTCAGCCAATACTCTATCCAAGGTTTGTTCTGGTGTTTTAAGTTTTAAAACAAATTGATCTCGTTCTTTATTACTTTTTACTTGGTTACGAATGGAGGAGTAAAAGCGTGATAATCCTTCGGCGGCTGCATTTTTAGATTTTTTAATATCAAATACAGAACCATCACCCACTAAGAAGTATACGGCGAGTGCTATTAGCACGGCTGCAAATGATAAATGTCTAATCCAAAACCACATGATTATTACCCACCTTATTTGTTCCTATTATTGTTATACCATTACTTTTTGTAAAAAGAAGGGGTATTTTTATCCGGTCGAGTTTTAAAGCGACGGTGTAGCCACATGTATTGCTCTGGTGCTGCATTAACAGATTGTTCCATGCGTTGATTTACACGTGTTACATCAGCCTTATCATCACCACTTGGGAAGTTTTCAAGCTCAGGTACTACCTCTAAATGATACTTTCCATTTTCGTCACGACGCGAGATTAAGCTCATAGTTTCGCAGTTTTTACTGCCAGCAAACATAAGAGTACCTGTTGTCGTTGCTGTGTCAGGGACGGCGTAAAATGGCACAAACTCACAGCGGTTACGGCCGTAATCTTGGTCAGGTAAGTAATAGCATACTTTTTTGTTTTTTAATGATTTTAGTAAACCTTTTACATCTTTTCGGCCAATTAGGTATTCGTTAGAACGAAGGCGGCCATTAGTTGTAAAGTATTCCATTAGAGCGTTGTTGTGAGGGCGGTAAAAGCCTAAACCTTGGCATTTTAATCCCATTACACGACTCGCCATTTCAAGATGCAGAATATGAGGTACAAGTAATAAAACACCTTTACCAGATGCCTGTACGCGCTCAAAGTGTTCCAAACCTTTGATTGAGCCATATACACTTTTTACTCGCCACTGCGGCCACCACCAAGCCATGCCGGTTTCAACCATTGCAATGCCGGTGTTTTCCATATTTTTGAGTACAAGGTCTTTTTGATCTGCTTCGCTCATATCAGGAAAACACAGCTTAATATTTACTTCTGCAATATGGCGACGGCGCTTCATAAATTTATGGACTAAGCGGCCAAGTTGCTTACCCATTGCCAGCTGTAGCTTTTGTGGTAGCCAAGAAATTAAGTATAAAAATAAAACGCCAACCCACGTTAGCCAGTATCGAGGGCCTAAAAAAGATGCTTTAAAAGGAGATGAGGTGACCACAAAAATCTCTCTGAGAATAAAAACGATAGTTTAACGCTAAGCGCTATAAAATACAAAAAGCCAGCTACATGCTGGCTTCGAATAAATCTATATTATGTTTAGCTGTAAAAGTTAAGCTGATTTTAAACCTTGGTTTATAGCAACCAAATCTTCACTTGTTAGTGTACCCGCAGCTTGTTTTAAGCGAAGGGTAGATAACACATAACGGTAACGCACATCAGCAAGGTTACGTTTTGCATCGTATAAATTTTGCGTACTCACTAGTACGTCAACAATGGTACGAGTACCTACTTCAAAACCGGCTTCAGTTGCTTTAAGGGCACTTTGAGCTGAAACAACCGCTTGCTCTAGCGCTTTGTAAGTCGCAATATCTGAAACAACTTGATTATAAGATGTAATTACTGTGCGAGTGACTGCGCGGTAATTTGTTTCATAATCTTGGCTCGCTGATACGTAAAACGCACGCGCTTGGTTAGTTGCAGCAACCGTTGCGCCACCTGAATATAAAGGTACGCTAAAGTTAAGCCCAACAGAGCTTGAGTCTGAACGCGGTTGGTCATCAAAATTAGCGCCATTTATTTGAGTGTCTGTAAGAGAGTCACCATAACTTGCACTTAGAGTTAGTTTTGGATAATGACCTGCTTTTGCTAATTCAATTTGATCTTTTGCAATATCAACCGTTACTTTAGAGACTTGTAAGTTGATATTTTTATCTTCAGCTACTTTAACAAAGTCGCTTGAGCGCTTAGTTGGCTTAGTTGTTGAGAAAGTATCTGTATTTAAAAAGTCTAATTTTTCGTGATATTTACCAGTTATCTCACGAAGTTGCTCGCGTGCAGTTTCTACAGCATTACTGGCAATAATTTCTTGGGCTACTGAGTTATCAAACTGAGCTTGTGCTTCGTGTACGTCTGTTATAGCTGTTAAACCTACTGCATAACGTTGTTTTGTTTGCTCAAGTTGACGTGCAATGGCACGTTTTTCAGCTTCGACAAATTCAAGGTTATCACTGGCACTTAATACGTTAAAATAACCTTCAGCAACGCGTACAATTAAATTTTGTTTAGCTGCATCATATAGGCCGCTTGCTTGTAGAGCTTGCTTATCGGCAATATCTAAAGTGTTCCAAGCACCTAAATCAAATAATGTTTGGCTTAAACTTACACCGCGAGAGAATTGGTCTGTATCACTTTCAACTTTTACTTGGTTAGATAAGTCGCCAACGCTTTGGTACGACGTTGCATCGCTTTTCGTATAACCCATAGTTAAACCAATTTGAGGTAATAGTGCACTCATCGCCAAATCGCTTTGGTAAGACTGCGCATCGGCTTGGGCTTTTGCTTTTAAAACAGTAGGATCGTTAGCTGTCGCTATTTCAAAAACTTGTAGTAAATCTTCAGCTTTCACTGCTGTTGCACCTAATGCGCATGATAAACTAACTAGCGCCGCAAGAATGTTCTTTTTCATGTGGGGTTCGGTCCTTAGACAATTTTTGTACTAAAAGCATGTTAACCTGTTTTACTGCATAACAAAAAAAATAATTAGTAAAACAGTATGTTCAAGTGTAACAGAATATATTAACGCATTTTAAAGCTTTAGATAAGTAGGAGGTAGGCACGTGGTTGATAAAAAGCTCGTTCAATTTACACATAAAGATGTAAATTTAAAGCCAATAAAAAACCTTTATAAAGGTTTTTTTCAGGTTGATTTATACCAGTTTGAACATGCTCTTTTTGCGGGTGGAAAATCAGAGCTAATTAGCCGAGAAATATTAGAACGTGGCGATGCAATTGCAGTACTCCCTTATGACCCAATATCAGATACTGTTCTTTTAATTGAGCAAATACGTATTGGCGCTATTAAAAGTAAGCACTCGCCGTGGCTACTAGAATGTATAGCCGGAATGACTGACGGCAGTACGGATTACGAATCAGTTGTAAAAAAAGAAGCGTATGAAGAAGCTGGGCTTGAATTAACTGAACTTGAATTTATGCTTTCATACCTATCAAGCCCTGGTGGTACAACTGAGCGCTTACATTTATATTTAGCGCGTGCTGATTTAAGCCAAGTGAAATCAGGTGTATATGGTCTTGAAACTGAAGGCGAGGATATAAAAACTCATATTTTATCGGTTGATGATGCGCTAATGCGCCTCAATAACGGTGAAATGGATAATGCGGCAACGGTTATTTGTATGCAGTGGCTTGCGCTAAATCGCGAAAAAATGGCAAGCAAATGGGCATAAACTCTTACTAATATTATGGCGGAACTTTGACAGCACAATTAGCAACAAATCGATATATTCAAAGCCTCCCAAAGTATTTAACACTTTGTGAGCATAACTATGTGCGACTATTAAAGTTGTTACCGAGCGAGCGCAATATAGGAAGCATTCGTGAAGTAAAACTTGGCAACAGTGAATTTGCTACAAAAATTGATGGCAGCGCAAAATACACTATGGATATTTCAATTAAGCAGCTAACAGGAATGGTTAAAGGGATAGCGCCGCTGTATTTAACGGCTCGCTTGTATCATGATGCGAAAGTAGCTGAAATTATTCATCACGATTACCATCAACGCATAAAACCATCGTACGGATACCCCAACCCTAAAATGCATCAAAAAGATGAAAAGTATCAACTTAATGCTTTTTTATACGACTGGTTAGTGGCCTGTGTAGAGCACGGGCAAGCAACATTAAATTGGGATGTAAATAATGGCTTGGTTTGATGATACATATACATTTGATAAATCATCTTTGTGCATTGCGCATATTACCGACAGCCATTTATTTGCAGATAAAAATGGTGAATATTTTAATGCAAATACTGCAGCTCATTTTGAACAAGCTTTGGCACACATCGCTGAGCAGCCAGTAGATTGCGTAATTTTTGGTGGTGATTTAACACAAGACCATAGTTTCGAATCGTACTTATTATTTAGTGAACTTATAAATGCCAGTGACATCACTTGCCCTGTATTTTGGGTACCAGGTAATCATGATGAACTAGTAATGCTTAATCGCATAAGTGGCGGAAAAATAAATTCGGCTAAACATATTATTGCTAACGGGGTTGAGCTGCTTCTTATTAATTCTAAAGGGCCCACGCCCGCAGGATGGGTTACTGGCGCGCATTTAGATGAAATAACTGATACTTTAGTCAACTCGAATAATAGTAAAGTTATCTTTTGTCATCATAATCCGCTGCCAATAAATGGCTATCTTGATAAGCACTTATTAGAAAATGGTCCACAGCTTTTAAATATTTTAGTTAATAGTAATAATGTATCTGCGCTTTTTCATGGTCATGTACACAACGATTATGAACAAAACTTTAGAGGCTTGCCTATATATGCAAGTCCTGCCAGTTCAGTCCAGTTTGTAAAATACACTCCAAAGTGGGAGCAAAAAAATGCAGGGCCTGCTTACAGAATGCTAAATATAAAGAGTAAAAAAGATAAAGTCGAAGTAAAAACGGAAGTGGTATGGCTAAGCGCGTAATTTATATTCATGGCTTTAATAGTTCACAAAAATCATATAAAGCTGTGCGCTTTGGTGAGCTTATGGCAAACTATGACGTTGATTATTGTGTACCGAACTTAAACCACGAGCCCCTACAAGCTATAATTGAGCTTGAACAATTACTAACGCCAGATACCGTTTTATTAGGTAGCTCGTTAGGTGGTTTTTTTGCCACGTATTTATCGCAGCGTTATCAAATTCCTGCAGTGGTCATTAATCCCGCGGTCGCACCCTATAATTTATTACAGTCGTTACTTGGGCCTAATTATAATCCGTATCAAGATTATCATTACGATTTAAATAACAGTCATATTGAGGCGCTGAAATTACTCGCTGTAGATAAATTAGCACATCCTGAGTTACTGTATTTATTGCAGCAAACAGGAGATGAAGTGTTGAACTTTCAACACGCAGTAAAATATTATTCGCAATGCAAGCAATTGATAGAGTTCGGTGGCGATCATAGCTACGTTGAATTTGAACGCACCTTTGCAAGTATTGTAGATTTTCTTAAAATCACGTAAAACTAGTTAGCCTGAACTGAGGTTAGTTACTATATTAACGCTTTAGCGCATATAACAATAAAACTAGTAAACGTATTAGAGCCTTAGCGGATATAAAGACAAAAACTATGAGTGATCAAAATTATAACGCCGAAGCCATTGAAGTACTTAATGGATTAGATCCGGTAAAACGACGCCCAGGGATGTACACCGATACCGTACGCCCAAACCATTTAGGCCAAGAGGTTATCGATAACAGTGTCGATGAAGCTATGGCGGGCCACGCTACTCGTATCGACGTAATTCTCCACGAAGATAACTCGCTCGAAGTGAGCGATGACGGACGTGGTATGCCTATTGATATTCACCCTGAGGAAGGTATCCCTGGGGTTGAACTAATCTTCACTAAGTTACACGCCGGTGGTAAGTTTTCTAATAAAAACTACCAATTTTCGGGTGGTTTACACGGTGTAGGTATTTCTGTAGTAAATGCGTTATCTACCCGTGTAGAAGTAACCGTAAGGCGCGACGCTCAACAATACAGAATGGCATTTGAAAATGGCGATAAAGTAGAAGATTTGAGCGTAATTGGTACTGTTGGTAAGCGCAATACAGGTACCACCGTTCGTTTTTGGGCTGATGTTAGCTACTTTGATTCACCAAACTACTCAATTACCAAGCTTAATCATTTATTAAAAGCCAAAGCGGTCTTATGCCCAGGACTGCGTATTAAGTTTGTTAATAAGCAAACAAAAGAAACCAAAGAATGGTTTTACGAAACTGGCTTAAAAGATTACCTAATTGAAGCCGTTAAAGGGTTTGAAACATTACCGCAAGACCCATTTGTAGGTGAATTTAAAAGCTCAATTGAAGGCGCTGATTGGGCTGTTGTATGGCTACCTGAAGGTGGCGAATCAATAGCGGAAAGCTACGTAAACTTAATTCCTACTGCGCAAGGTGGTACACATGTAAATGGTCTGCGCCAAGGCTTGCTTGAAGCAATGCGAGAGTTTTGTGAGTTTAGAAATTTACTACCTCGTGGCGTAAAGCTAACACCGGATGATATTTGGGAGCGTTGTAGTTACGTATTGTCGGTTAAAATGCAAGATCCACAATTTGCAGGGCAAACCAAAGAAAAACTTTCATCACGTTCATGTGCCGCATTTGTATCGGGTGTTGTAAAAGATTCGTTTAGTTTATGGCTAAATGAACATACCGATACCGCAGAATTATTAGCTGAGTTATGTATTTCAAACGCGCAAAGCCGTTTGCGTGCAGCTAAAAAAGTCGTACGTAAACGAGTTACTGCAGGGCCTGCATTACCAGGTAAATTGACCGATTGTAGTGCTGCCGATAATGACCGAACCGAGCTGTTTTTAGTGGAAGGTGATTCTGCTGGTGGTTCTGCTAAACAAGCGCGAGACCGTGAATTTCAGGCAATTATGCCGCTACGTGGTAAAATTTTAAATACCTGGGAAGTAGAGTCGGGGCAAATACTAGCATCACAAGAAGTACATGATATTTCAGTGGCACTGGGTATTGACCCAGAATCAACAGATATGTCGGGACTGCGTTACAATAAGATTTGTATACTGGCCGATGCTGACTCGGATGGATTACACATTGCAACATTGTTATGTGCACTGTTTGTTCGTCATTTTCCAGAATTAGTAAAAACAGGGCATGTGTATGTTGCAATGCCGCCATTATTTAGAATAGATATTGGCAAAGAAGTTTATTACGCCCTAGATGAAGAAGAGAAAACCGCTATTTTGGCGCGCATAGAAGCCGAGAAAAAACGCGGAAAAGTAAACGTACAACGATTCAAAGGTCTGGGTGAAATGAATCCGTTACAGCTTCGTGAAACCACTATGGATCCTAATACACGACGCTTAGTGCAGCTTACGCTTGATGAAGAAGTAGAAACCATGGAAATGATGGATATGCTACTTGCTAAAAAACGATCGCCTGATCGTCGTCAATGGTTAGAAGATCATGGTAACAAGGCGCTCGTTTAATTGCTTGTGCCTAACACTAGGAGAGACGAATGAAAAAATTACTAGGAAGTTTGCTGTTACTTGGGCTGACTAGCGCTCCTGCAATGGCTAAAAATATACTTGATAAGCTCACCGTAGCACCTGGGTTTGAAATTAGTTTATTTGCAAATGATGTAGAAAATGCACGTCAAATAGCCGTTTCAAAAAAAGGTATTGTGTATGTTGGCTCTCGTAAAGCAGGCAACGTATATGCGCTTATTGATCACAATAGCGACGGCGTAGCAGATAAAAAAATTGTTGTGGCTAAAGGCTTAAACATGCCCTCTGGCATAGCAATTAAAGATGGCGATTTATATGTAGGCGAAGTGCATCGTATTATTCGCTTTAAAAATATTGATACCCAATTAAAAGATCCAAAGTTTGATGTGGTCTATAACAAACTACCGAGTGAGCGTCATCATGGTTGGAAATTTTTACGTTTTGCACCAACGGGAGAATTAATCATTCCGGTGGGTGTACCGTGTAATATTTGTGCTGAGGATGAGCGTTTTGGTCGTATTTTTGCCCTTAATGTAGAAACAAAACAAATAAAAACAATAGCTAAAGGCGTTAGAAACACAGTGGGTTTTGATTTTCATCCTGCTACACAAGCCTTATGGTTTAGCGATAATGGTCGCGACATGATGGGCGATGATATTCCGCCTGATGAGTTAAACCGTGCAACGCAAGAAGGTGAGCATTTTGGCTTTCCGTATGTTCATGCCGGTGCAATTATTGACCCTGAGTTTGGTGAAGGTAAAAACATTGCCGATTACACATCGCCAGCACTTGCACTTCCAGCGCATGTAGCGCCACTAGGTATTCATTTTTATAACGGTAAGCAATTTCCAGCAAGTTATAAGCAACAATTATTTGTTGCTGAACATGGCTCATGGAACCGTTCTAAAAAGTCAGGCTATAAAGTAGGCCTTGCAACAATCGAAGTAGGTCGCGTAACTAAATATACGCCATTTATTACTGGCTTTATGAAAGACGAAACAACATTTGGACGCCCTGTTGCATTTGCAGAATTAGGTGACGGCAGTCTGTTAGTAAGCGATGATTACGCCAATGTAATCTACCGTGTAAGCTATAAGAAAAACTAGGTAAGCTTTAATGAGTGATACAGATACCTTGCTAATGCAAGGAATTGAGCAACAAACAATGGGGCGTTTTACCGAAGACGCCTATTTAAATTATTCCATGTACGTAATCATGGACCGCGCCTTACCGCATGTAGGTGATGGTTTAAAACCAGTACAGCGTCGTATTATTTATGCGATGAGCGAACTGGGCTTGTCAGCTAACGCTAAGTACAAAAAATCAGCCCGTACAGTGGGTGACGTACTTGGTAAGTACCATCCACACGGCGACAGTGCCTGTTACGAAGCTATGGTATTAATGGCGCAGCCGTTTTCTTATCGCTATCCTTTGGTAGATGGACAAGGAAACTGGGGTGCGGCAGATGACCCTAAATCGTTTGCAGCAATGCGTTATACCGAAGCGCGTTTATCTAAGTTTTCTGAAGTTCTGCTTAAAGAGCTTGGCCAAGGCACTGTTGATTGGACACCAAACTTTGATGGCACCATGGATGAACCTGTAGTATTGCCTTCTCGTTTACCGCATATTTTACTCAATGGTATAACGGGTATCGCCGTAGGTATGGCAACAGATATTCCGCCACATAACGTACGTGAAGTGGCTAGCGCATGTTGTTTATTACTTGATAAACCAAAAACAGAGCTTGAAGAATTACTTGAGCTTGTACATGCACCAGATTACCCAACAGATGCTGAAATAATTACCCCAAAAGCCGATATTCATAAAATATATAAAACCGGTCGTGGGTCTATCAAAATGCGTGCGGTTTACACCGAAGAGCATGGCGATATTGTTATTACAGCGCTGCCGCATCAATGTTCAGGTGGTAAAGTGCTTGAGCAAATTGCAGCGCAAATGAACGCTAAAAAATTACCTATGATTGCTGATTTACGTGACGAGTCAGATCACGAAAATCCAACGCGTATTGTAATTATTCCGCGCTCAAACCGCATTAAAGCTGAGCCATTAATGGCGCACTTATTTGCAACCACCGATCTTGAAAAAAATTACCGCGTAAACTTAAACATGCTAGGCCTAGATGGTCGCCCGCAAGTTAAAGACTTGCGCTGTATTTTAAGTGAGTGGCTAACATTTAGACGCGAAACAGTGCGTCGTCGTTTGCAGTATCGTTTAGATAAAGTATTAGCACGTTTGCATATTTTAGAAGGTTTATTAGCAGCCTTTTTAAATATCGATGAAGTGATTGAAATCATCCGCAGCGAAGACAAACCAAAGCCTGTATTAATGGAGCGCTTTGATTTAACTGATACGCAAGCAGAAGCTATTTTAGAATTAAAACTTCGTCATTTAGCAAAACTTGAAGAGTTTAAAATTCGCGGTGAGCAAGATGAACTAGCCAAAGAGCGTGATAAATTAGCGCAAATTTTGGGCTCAGAACGTCGTATGTCGACACTGCTTAAAAAAGAAATTCAAGAAGCCGCTGAAATGTACGGTGACGATCGTCGCTCGCCAGTGATTGAGCGCTCAGAAGCGAAAGCACTTAACGAAAAAGATTTAATTCCGTCAGAGTCAGTTACTGTTGTGCTATCAGACAAAGGCTGGGCACGCGTTGGTAAAGGTCATGACTTAGATGTACAAGGCTTAAATTATCGCTCAGGTGACGGCTTTAGAGCCTCTGCTCGTGGTAAGAGTAATCAACCTGCGGTATTTTTAGATTCAGCAGGGCGGGCGTTTGCAACCGATGCGCACAGTCTACCTTCGGCGCGTAGCCAAGGGGAGCCAATGACAGGTCGTTTTAACTTAACACCAGGTGCTAATTTTGAGCACGTGGTAATGAGTGAAGACGAGCAAGTATTGCTTATGGCGTCAGATGCAGGTTACGGCTTTATTACCGACTTTAAAGACTTAGTGAGTAAAAATAAAAATGGTAAAGCGCTGGTAAGTGTCCCTAAGGGTGGAATATTACTTTCTCCTATTAGGGTGAACGATGTTGCTAGTGATTACTGTATGGCTATTTCTAACGAAGGCCGCATGCTTTTATTCCCGCTACGTGACTTACCAAAACTTAGCAAAGGTAAAGGGAATAAGATTATTTCTATTCCTGGAGCTAAAGTACAAGCCCGTGAAGAGTTTGTAAAAGTGCTTGCTGTTGTGCCACAAGGAAGCAGTGTTACGCTTCATGCTGGTAAGCGTAAACTAACGCTTAAACCAAGTGATTTAGAGCATTATCATGGTGAGCGAGGGCGTAGGGGTAATAAACTACCGCGCGGCTTACAGCGTGTTGACGAAGCCGTTGTTGAGCTAACCCCACAAGATGATGAACCAATAGAAGCCATTAACGAAGAGTAACCAATTACTTTTTTGTATAAATAAAAACGGTCTGCATTTGCAGGCCGTTTTTGTTTTAAAATAAAGAGCTTGCATATTTCAGCGTACACTTGTGCGCTATTGACTCGTCTGTGTCACAAAATAACGCTATAATAATCATAATTGATCTTTGGAGAAACTCATTTGCTAGCTGTTATACGCGTTTTTATTATGCTGATGTTTATATTATTCAGTTGTATTTTTGGTTTATTACTTTCGATTATAAGACCATTTCATCCCAATAATGTACATATTATAGCGGGCTGGTTTGGCTCAATGGCTAAAATGATTGGCGTTAAATTAGTTTTAATACGTCATAAAGATGCAATTGATGCAGGCCCTGCAGTTTATGTTGCTAATCATCAAAATAGCTACGACTTATTTACAGTGCCTGCAATGGTGCCTAAAAACTGCGTAAGTTTGGGGAAAAAGAGCTTAAAGTGGATCCCATTTTTCGGTCAGCTTTATTGGTTGTCGGGTAATATATTAATAGACAGATCGAATCGCTCCAAAGCAGCGGGAACTATCTCCAAAGCAGCCGAAAAAATTAAAAATAATGGCTTATCTGTATGGATGTTTCCAGAAGGCACACGAAGCTATGGAAGAGGGTTGCTACCGTTCAAAACAGGTGCTTTTCACACCGCAATGAGCGCAGATGTACCCATAATTCCGGTATGTATGAATACAACACATAAAACCATTAAGCTAAATCGTTGGGATAATGGTACAATTTACATCGAAATGTTAGCGCCTATACCGCTTGATAAAGAAATTAGCGCGCGTGAGCATGCTAAAAGCGTGCATAGCATTATGGCTGCTAAAATAACTGAATTAGATGCTCAAGTGAGAGAAAAATAATGGAAAACTGGCGTGAAATAAGTGAAGACATCGTAAGTTCACTACTTGAAGATGGATCAGATCCTGAAATACTTTATGAAGTAGAACACCATTTTGTGTGTGAAGACTTCCCTAAACTAGAGCAAGCTGCATTGGCTGCTTTTAAATTAGGCTACGATGTTGAAGAGCCAGCAGAGCTTGAGCTTGAAGATGGCAGTAAAATTTGGAGCTTTGACATTGTAGTTGAAGCTGAGCTAGACGTAGACGTTATTATGGAAGACGTTGATAAGCTAGCGCAACTAGCCGTTGAGTGCGATGTTGAATACGACGGTTGGGGCACTTACTTTCAAGAGTAATTAATTACCCAGCATTAGAAAAATAGTAAAGGCGAGCATTTAACAATGCTCGCCTTTTTTAGTTTTACTCCCTGTTTAAGCTTTAAATACACTCATTAGCCTCTATATAAATCAAAAATGTACATTACCAATTTAAATCTGGTTATTACCAATTTGAAATTAGTCTTTAATTTATCTCTATTTTTATTTTTTTATTCATACTAAATTAATATTGTCCATAATTATTGGTAAGCAGTGTTATTTATTTTTTAGTACTTATGTCTGAAATTAAAATTTATTTTTAAAAATTAATTCGTTACTTAATAAAATCTAATGTGTTGATTAAATTGAAAATTAAATTTGTTTTTAAGTGGTAATAAAGATGTAAGTAATACTTGTTTGCTGTACCACACTGTGTTGACATATTGGTAACAATAAATATAACCTTTATCCCGCCTTCGGGTATACTTTTTGGTAATGTTAATTGGTAAGTTTTATTTGCCATTTAAATTACCATTACTATTCATACACAATTAAAAACCTGTATAGCGGTAAGATCTAAGTGTTAGTGAATTTCACTAACCTAAGTAGTTAGGTTGTTTTTATGTTCAGGTTTAAAGGAATAAAGATAATGATTAACCACAAGAAATTGTTTATTTGCACTGCAATTACTGCAACCTCAGTGTTATCTCACGCTGCAACTATTAATAACCCTGGCTTTGAAAGCGGTTTTAGTAGTTGGAACGAAACTGAGCCAGCGGCTATTTCATCTGATGCATATAGCGGATCTAAATCGTTAAAAATTCAGGGTAGTCCTGCACGTGTTTATCAATTAGTAAATATTCAGCCAAACACTGAATATACGTTAAGTGCTTATGTACTTGGTAAAGGGCAGATTGGGGTTAACGACTTAAACGGTTTATTTAAAAACAAAACCTTTGATGTATCGTCTTGGACTAAGGTAACTAAAACGTTTACTTCAGCGAATACCAATTCACTGCAAGTATTTGCTAAGCATTACAATAGCTCAAGTGATGTACGCTTTGATAATTTTACATTAGTTGAGGGCAGTAATAATGGCGGTGGCACTGATGATGGTGCAGGATCTGGAGACGGTACAACGATTCCAAGCAGCATTACAAGTGGTAGTGTTTTTGATTTAGAAGGGGATAGCCCTAACCCGTTAGTGAACGATAGTACGTTAGTGTTTGTACCTTTGGAGGCACAGCATATTACGCCTAACGGGAATGGCTGGCGTCATGAGTACAAGGTAAAAGAAAGCTTGCGTGTTGCCATGACACAGTCTTACGAAGTATTTGAAGCAACTGTAAAAGTTGAAATGTCTGATGGCGGTAAAACAATTATTTCACAGCACCACGCCAGCGATACTGGGACTATTTCTAAAGTGTATGTTTCAGATACTGATGAATCAGGTTTTAACGACAGCGTAGCGGGTAATGGCATTTTTGATGTCTATGTTCGTTTGCGTAATACCAGTGGCAATGAAGAAAAATTTGCGCTAGGTACTATTACAAGCGGTGAGTCATTTAACTTGCGAGTGGTAAATAATTACGGCGATGTAGATGTAAGTGCACTAGGTAATTCGTTTGGTATTCCTGTAGAAGATGATTCTGAATCTTACTTTAAGTTTGGTAACTACTTACAGTCTCAAGATCCAAATACTCTAGATAAATGCGGTGAAGCAGGTAACTCTAATTCATTCAAAAATTGCTTTGAAGATTTAGGCATTACCCAATCAAAAGTAACAATGACTAATGTTACTTATACCCGTCAAACAAACTAAGTAGCCACTTAATTATGGCCACTCAATTGAGTGGCCATATTAAATATGCGTTTTAATTTACAGCCATTTTTTATTTTTAAAATACACACCAATACCGCCAGTGAGCACAATTAAAAATATGACAAAAGCACTAAACGCATAAGGGCTCTCTGTACCAGGAATGCCTCCTACGTTTACACCTAAAAGCCCCGTTAAAAAGCCCAGTGGTAAAAAAAGTGCTGCCACTACAGACATAACATACATTCGCTGGTTTAACTGCTCAGAAACTTGGTTAGTGATTGTTTGCTGAATAATTTGCGCACGCTCAATTGAACTATCTAGCTCTTCAAGATAACGAATTAATAAGTTGGTGGTTTCATTAAGTTTTGCTTTATCGTCATCTAGTAACCATAGGTAGTGGTTATTTACCATTGAACTAAGGGCTTCTTTTTGCGGTTTTAAATAACGTTTCAAGGCAATAGTTTGGCGTCGCAACTGTGATAAGCCTTGGTTGTCAAACTTTTTACTTGGTTCATCTATTTCTTCTTCAAACTCGTCGAGTGTTTCATCTAGTGAGTCAATAACGCTTTGCATACGTGAGGTTAATTTTTGTGTAATAGAGCACACTAATTCAGAAATATTGCATGGGCCTTTATTTTCATTTAAACAGGCGAGCGTATCTTGCACCGATAATAAACGGCGCTTACGGGTAGTAATAAGAATGTCTTCGCTAATAAATAAACGAATTGAAACCATGTCTTCAGGGCTTTGTGCTGGATTTAAATTTACACCACGTAAAAATAACATGTGCCCGTTAGTTGTAGCCGTAATACGTGGGCGTGTTTCGTCAGCAATTAAAGACTCTAGTTCGTAATCGTTTAAATGAGGCTGTGCCTTGAGCCATTCAACTGCCTCACTTTGGCTATAATCCATGTGCACCCAAAGTTTACCTTGGCTTGGTTGCCAGCTATTTAGCTCATTAGTGCTTCCAATAGGACGAGCGCCGCCTTGTCCATCAAGTACAAGTGCATGTAGTAAACCATTAATCATAATTAGTTCTCATAATAGTGTATTTTTAATACTGTTAACTATAGTAGTATCTACTTAGTTGCTTACAGGCTTACCTTTACTTTTAATAAGTTAAGCTTAAATAGCAAAATATATGCAGAGCCTCTGTGTTGAGCAAAGTGGCATTAAAGTACGGCTTAGCAAGGCGTGCATTGTGTGACCAGTTGCTTAAAAAGATCAATTTAATTTACTAATCGACTAGATAAATTTATTTCGTTGGTGTTTTTTGGTCTGTAGAGTATAAGTCACTTTTTTATTAAGGGCACATTTATGACAGCAAAGATCACAGTTGGTTGGCGTGAGTGGTTAAGTTTACCTGAGCTTGGTATTAACGAGATAAAAGCAAAAATTGATACTGGCGCTCGCACTTCATGTATTCATGCAATTAACATTGAAGAATACGAAGTTGACTCAGAAAAATGGGTTAAATTTACGGCCCAACCACTGCAAGATGATGAACAAACGCAAGTCACTTGCAATGCAAAAGTTAAAAAAATGAAGTACGTAACCAGCTCAAGTGGGCAAAAAGAGCTACGCTACTTTATAGAAACTACATTACATGCAGGCGAGCATAGCTGGCCGATAGAGCTTACTTTAACAAGCCGTGCAACAATGAAGTTTAGAATGTTATTAGGGCGTACAGCCATGGAAAATCGTATAGTCGTTGACCCGGCTTTATCTCAACTATTAGGTCGTAAGGTTTAACTATGAAAATCGGTATTTTATCTCGTAACAGAAAGCTATATTCAACACGTCGCTTAATTGAGGCAGCAGAAGCACGCGGCCACGAAGTTAAAGTGATTGATGCATTGCGTTGTTATATGAATATCAACTCTGAGCAACCAGAAATTCACTATCGCGGTGAAAACTTAAAAGAATTTGACGCAATTGTCCCGCGTATTGGTGCATCAGTTACATTTTATGGCTGTTCGGTACTTCGTCAGTTTGAAATGATGGGCGTTTATCCTGTAAACGAATCAGTCGCTATTTCTCGTTCGCGCGATAAATTACGTTCACTTCAGTTACTTTCGCGCAAAGGCGTTGGTATGCCAGTAACAGGTTTTGCCAGCAAACCCGATGACGTAAAAGACTTACTAGAAATGGTAGGCGGTGCACCTGTTGTAATTAAATTACTTGAAGGCACACAAGGCATTGGTGTTGTACTTGCTGAAACACGCAAAGCAGCTGAAAGTGTTATTGAAGCGTTTATGGGCTTAAAAGCCAATATTATGGTTCAAGAATATATTAAAGAAGCGGGTGGTGCAGACATACGTTGTTTTGTACTAGGCGATAAAGTAATCGCAGCAATGAAGCGCCAAGCACAAGAAGGTGAGTTCCGCTCCAACCTTCACCGTGGTGGTAGTGCTACATTAGTACGCATTACTCCAGAGGAACGTAAAACGGCAGTAGCAGCGGCTAAATCAATGGGCTTAAATGTAGCGGGAGTTGATTTACTTCGCTCATCTCGTGGGCCACTTGTGATGGAAGTTAACTCATCACCAGGTTTAGAGGGCATTGAAATAGCAACAGGTAAAGATATTGCAGGTATGGTAATTGATTTCATCGAAAAAAATGCCTCAAGTAAAGGAACAGCAACACGTGGCAAAGGTTAAAATTAACCGTCCTTTTTCCTTATTAGGAGAAAATGTAGGCGTAGGCGAGCGTAAAACGCTTGCCTTAGAAGCAGCTAAGCTTTACACCCATTCACCACTTAATATTCCTATTGAAGTGGTTAATGGTGTAATGGAAGGCCCTGTGCTTATGGTGTGTGCGGCTATTCATGGTGATGAGCTAAATGGTGTAGAAGTTGTGCGTCAGTTACTTGCTAAAATAGATCCAAGCCAATTGCGCGGAACAATAATCGCTGTGCCTATTGTGAATGTGTTTGGCTTTATTCACAAATCGCGTTATTTACCAGATAGACGCGATATGAATCGCAGCTTCCCAGGTTCTGAACGTGGTTCATTAGCTGGGCGTATGGCTTATATGTTTTTTAATCAAGTGGCAGTACATTGTACTCACATTATTGATTTGCATACTGGCGCTATTCATCGTACTAATTTGCCGCAAATTCGCGCTAATTTAGAAGATGAAGCAACCGCTGAAATGGCTAAAGCATTTGGTACGCCGGCGGTTATAAATGCATCCCTTCGTAATGGTTCATTACGCAGTGAAGCCGCAAATTTAGGTATACCTGTTATTACTTATGAAGCAGGCGAAGCGCTACGCTTTGACCCTATCGCTATTGCGGCAGGTGTGCAGGGCGTTGATTATGTTATGCGCCATTTAAAAATGATCCGTGGCAAGCGCCCTAAAAAGTTACCAGATCCTATTATTGCAGGTTCGACTAGTTGGATACGTGCAGAGGTTGATGGCATTGTGCGTGCACAAGTATCACTAGGGGAGCATGTAACTAAAGGGCAAGTGCTTGCATATATAAGTAGCCCTCTAGGGGATTCTGAGCTTGAGCTTTTAGCGCCTAAAGGCGGTATTGTTATTGGTCAGCAAACGATGCCATTGGTAAATGAAGGTGATGCGGTATTCCACCTTGCTTACTTTGCAAACGACAATAGTTTAGTAGAGCAGCAACTAGAGAACTTTATTGATGAGATAAATGATTTAGATGACGAGCTTAAAACAGCTGAACTAAATAACTAATAGCTAAACTAAATTCTGTTTAGCTAAGCATTAAAAAGCCGCAGTAGGTAATTACTTACTGCGGCTTTTTTGTGGACATTGCTTTATCAACGATGCTTTTTAAACTATGTTTTTTTAGGACCAATAATACGCTTTATAACAGGGGTTTTAGTTGGCTTTGGTTCTTTATTTAAAACCATGACAGGACGGGTCACAAATAAATTGTTAGGGTAAATTACACGGTGCCCATCAATATGTTCAAGTACTACATTCATTAAGCCCATTTCAACAATGCGCCCTTCAACATGATTCGCACCATCAATAATTCTTACCCAATAACCAACGCGGCAATCGTTTTGAATAAACATCAGTAAAAATGCGGTGAGGTTACTCAATAATGACCAAGCGGCAAAAAGCGCTACCCCTAACATGGCAAATAAAGAAGAGCCTAAAACCAATAAACCACGCAGCTCTATACCCCAAAATACTAAAACCAAACACAGTACTACAAAGGCAAGTATAATTTTTAGTAAAAGCTCTGCACGGTATTTTCGGTGCAAATCTACTTTGCCTTTAATCGCTTTTTCGAGTAGTTTTTTGGTTATTTTTAATAGAAGAGGGAAAACCAAAATAGCGATTATAGTTACAACTAACTTATATTGTGATGCAAACAATTCTAAAACTTCTATTATTTCCACATTAGGTCCTGAACTTTCATAACAATTTAATGCAATTGGTATTAGTTTAACGTGTTTGTATTATTTAAAAAGTGTTTTTAACGCTTACTAGCCACTGGACTGAGTCTACATCGTCGTAGCTATCAACAGGGGCGGCAATATCAATGTGGATCATGGTTCCTGAGTTTGCGCGACTCGGTGCCAAACGCAGACCAACGCCTACATTTTTCAATACATGTGCATTTTCACCGTTATCTTCATCGTTAAACCATGCTCTGCCTACATCTACAAAAGCTGCGCCACCCACTTTAAATAGTTGCAGTAAATCGTACTCCCAGTAATAGCGCTTTTCTAAATTAACTAAAAAGCTGCGGTCGCCATGTTGATAATCCATAGGGTAACCACGCAGGCCTGTTTCGCCACCTAAAGTAAGCTGTTGATCAGCAGTCAGGTTTTTGGCGTATTGCACGCGGGCTTTAACATACCAAGATTGGTCTTCACTGGTATTTAAATAATATTGTACTTGGCTGGTGGCCATAAAGTTTTCGAGTTTTTTCTGTTCTTTATTCCAATAGCCATCAATATCAGCACTAAAACGCCATAAAGTATTATCGTTAGTAAAGTGGGCTTTTTTAAAGTTAAAAGAATACACCGCGCGGCTGTCGTCATTACTTAAGGACTCATCTGAATAGCCAATTAAGCTTTTAATATTCCAACCTAAATTTAAATCCTCAGTGCGAGATATACTGTCAAAATTGCGTACCTTTATGTAGTTATCTTCAAACCAATGGCCGCTTATAAAGGGGTAACTTAAACTTCTGTCATCGGCAAGTGGTGCAAATGTAGTGTCTATAGCTTCAAAGGTATGTTGCTCATCGGTATAGCCTAACGTTAGACGCTGGGTCCAATTATTATTAAGCGCTTTAGAGTGTCCTATAAATACACGGTTTAAATCGGTAGTTTGATCAAATTCGCTAAACTCTTCGCCGCGTTTATATAGTGACTCTTCGCGCTGCTCAGAATAGCTTAAAATACCGTAACTAAAGGGGGTGTTAATTGCGTAAAATGGATAGGTTAGCTCAAGCAAATGGCGCTTGCCGTCGTTGTTATCGGCGTACTCTAAACGGCCTCGGTAGCGAGTAGATAAAATATTCGGATCGTCGTAAACAAATAAGTAACCGCTGCGATCGCTGTCAGTGGTACGCGAAAAAGAAAGGCGCTTACCCCACCCAAGCAGGTTAGATTCTCTAAAACCTATACTCGATTTGTTTTCTCCACCGCTTCGACTAAAGTTCACTTCAGGTAAAAGTGTCCATAAATCACGGGTAACCACTTCTACATTAACGTCGCCGTCGCAGTTTTCGGTAGCACTAATTTGTGCATCATATAAGTAGCTTTCTTTACGAAGTAAACGCTCAGATTCTGCGAGCTTTTTAGCGTCGTACTTGTCACCTGGGGAGAATAATAAAAGGTTATTAATGACATCGGGCTCTGTTTGAATGTGAGCGCGATTAGCAAAACGGAATAAAGCATTATTTTCCTCTTCAAGCTCAGTATTAAATACATTAAGTTGCTTGAGCTTTATTGAGGCTATTTTAGCGTTACTATTACTGTGCGTGAGGGTTGTTTTGTCTTGAACTTCTCGGCGTAGGTTTTTATTTGTGCTTAAATCTGTCTGTTCTACAAGGCAGTTATCAGTTTTCATTGAAGATTGTTGTGCGAACGTATTAGGCACATAAAAGCTTAAAACCGTTAAACTAATACAACATTGTGCTATCCATTTCTTGCTCACCATTAAACCTCTTACTGCTACGTAGCAAATGACTATCGTAATATCAGCTTACATCATTGTTATTATAATGTAAGTAAAAGGTATGGATTTTGAAATTAATTAATTGTTACTCATATTCACTTTTGTTAATAGCTAGCTGGTTTGCAGCGACCTATGCGCTAGGCATTAAAAGCTAGCTTAAATAAAATGCTAAAGCGGCGAGTAAGTGTTCAGCTTCATGACCTTCGGCATTAATCCAGATGCTTTGGCTGTAATGCTCATAGTTTAAATTAAAGGTTTGATGATTATAGGTAAAGCGAACTTGATGTCGATCGGCGCCAGCAGAATATTCGTTGAGTGTTACTTCGTCTGAGTGTAAAAATAATGTACTCCACAGCTCAAAGTCTTCATCGTTTGGTAGCTCAATGGGATTAATCAAAATACATTTGTGTGTATGGTCATATTCTATTTGGGTCATAATGCTCTTAATTAGTAGCTAGGTAATGTCGAATTGCCGTTAAAAATTCGCCGCCGTACTTATTTAACTTAGTAAAACCAACACCTGAGACCTTTAAAAATTCACTGTCGTTTGTTGGCATAAGCTGCGCCATTTCGGCTAACGTTTTATCATTAAATACTACATAAGGTGGCACATCGTCGGCATCAGCAAGTTCTTTACGAAGTGCGCGCAGGCGAGCAAAGAGTTTTTTGTCGTAATTAAATTGCGCTAACTTATCTTGATAAACGTGTTTGGCTTGCAGGCGTGGCTCGGCTAATTGCAGTGCGTATTCACCTTTTAAAATTACACGCGCGGCTTCTGTTAATCTAAGTGACGCACCTTGTGTTATATCTTGGCTAAGTAAGCCTTGATGAATAAGTTGGCGTAAAATACTGAGCCAAAACTCACTGCTTTTATCTTTACCTATGCCGTAGGTACTTAATTCATGATGATTATTATCGCGGATGCGGCTCGTGTTTGCACCGCGAAGTAACTCAACAATATAACCAAGTCCAAAACGTTGTCCCGCTCTGTACACACACGAAAGTGCTTGCTGAGCGACTAACGTACCATCAAAGCTTTTTGGCGGATTTAAGCAAATATCGCAGTTGCCACAAGGTTCGCGTTGATATTCACTAAAGTAGTTAAGTAATATTTGACGACGACATGTTTGCGCTTCGGCAAAGCTTGCCATTGCGTTAAAGCGTTGTTCTTCTACGCGGCGGCGTTGTTCGTCGTCTATGTCTTCAAAAAAGCGCCTTACGCGACCTATATCAGCTGGGTCAAAATACATTATAGCTTCTGCGGCAAGTCCATCTCGCCCAGCTCGACCAGTTTCTTGATAGTACGACTCTATACTTTTTGGAATATCGTAATGCAGTACAAAACGCACATTAGGCTTGTTTATGCCCATACCAAAAGCAACGGTTGCGACCACTATCTGTATATCGTCACGGGCAAACCCGGTTTGTACAAATTGTCGTTGCTCGTTACTCATACCAGCATGATAAGCGGCAGCGTTTAGTCCTGCATCTGCAAGCTTTTCAGCAATGTCGTCTACGCGTTTACGGCTGGTGCAATAAATGATACCGCTTTGGCTTTTTTGCTCCTTTAGGTAGCGAAGCAATTGCACCATAGGTTTAAATTTTTCTTCTATGGTGTAACGAATATTGGGGCGATCAAAGCTGCCAGTATGAATATAAGGCTGTTGTAGTTTTAATTGCTCAACTATATCAAACCGTGTGGCTTTATCGGCGGTGGCGGTTAATGCCATCATTGGGACATGTGCAAAACGTTGCTTTAATTCGTTTAAGCGAAAGTAATGAGGTCTAAAGTCATGACCCCAATGCGACACACAGTGCGCTTCGTCAATAGCAAATAAACTCACATTTAAATGCGATAAACGCTCTAAAAATTCGTGTTGTAATACTTTTTCAGGCGCCACATATAAGAGCTTAATTTGCCCCTGATGAAGCTGTTGATACACCAATTGCTGTTCTTCTCGTGCTAAGCTGTTATTAACGTAAGCGGCTTTTACCCCAAGAGCTTGCAGTTGCGTTACCTGATCTTGCATTAGCGATATAAGCGGAGATATAACAATGGTTACGCCTTCGAGTACTAAAGCAGGGATTTGGTAGCACACCGATTTTCCGCCGCCAGTAGGAAGCAATACAAGCGAGTCTTGACCGTTAATAGCGGCATCAATAACTGCTTTTTGACCGTCGCGAAATTCACTGTAGCCAAACACTTGTTTGAGGACAGTTTCGGGTTTACGCACAAGGGTGCTAGAAGGTGGAGTTGATGTATTCATTGGCGGGTATTTTAGTGGTTTTTTAGTGAGATGTCTTTAGCTGAGTTACTTGATAAATTATTTAAGTGGAGTCTCGTAGTTTTACACTATGTATGTTTTACTCATCTTACCTGTTTTGACATAGAGAATAATAATGAATAAAGAAATGTTAATTGAACAAGTGGGCGCGTTATTTGTAAATGGCATGCCGTTTAACCAGTTTTTAAAAATATCGGTTGAGTCGTTAAGCCCTGAACAGGCCAAAATTACGTTCCCTTGGCAGGATGTACTCATTGGTAATCCTGCGCAAAAAATACTCCATGGTGGTGTTATTTCAGCCGTACTTGATAATGTAGGCGGTATGCTCGCTGCAGCAAGTGTAATTGATAAACTCACCGATTTAGATATTACAAGCGTGCAAACAAAATTAGCCACGCTTGGGACTATCGACTTACGTACTGATTATTTGCGCCCTGGTAAAGGGGAGAGCTTTACTGCCAGCGCAACACTTATTCGTTCAGGTAATAAAGTATGTGTATGCAGAATGGAATTACATAACGAACAGTCTGTTCAAATTGCTTTTGGAACCGGCACGTATTTAGTTGGATAAAACGCGTATGGCAAGTAAACTAGCGGCCTTTTAAATCACTAAGTGTGTATTATGTCGATTGATACTGAGCAGCGTAAAGGTGCTATTTTTGCTTGTCTTGCTTTTTTAATGTGGGGCCTTGCGCCAATATACTTTAAGTTGATTCAGCATGTTTCTGCTTTTGAAATTTTAATGCATCGGGTTATTTGGTCGGTTGTGTTTTTAGTATTGGTAGTAAGTGTTTTACGGTATTGGGGTAAAATTAAACGCATTATCGTTCAACCTAAGCTTTTGCTTATGCTTGTTATCACCTCTGCACTGCTTGGGTTTAATTGGGGTTTATTTATATGGGCTATAAATAATAACCACATGCTTGATGCAAGCTTGGGCTATTACATAAATCCTCTTTTAAATGTATTACTGGGTATGCTTTTTTTAGGCGAACGCCTGCGTAAGTTCCAAGGCGTAGCAGTAGCCCTTGCCTTTAGCGGTGTAGTGCTGCAGCTAATTAGTTTTGGCTCGTTTCCGGTAGTTGCCTTTTCACTGGCTATATCATTTGCACTTTATGGTTTATTACGTAAAAAGTTACCGGTTGAAGCCTTGCCTGGCATTTTACTCGAAGCACTTATATTACTGCCTGTCGCACTTATTTATTGGTGGTTAATGGTGCCTACAGCAACATCAAGCCTGCCAGCTAATGATTGGCATACTAATGTACTACTGATTAGTGCAGGTATTGTAACTACATTACCACTGCTGTGTTTTACCGGTGCAGCTAAGCGTTTGCAATATACTACACTTGGCTTTTTTCAATACATTGGGCCAAGCTTAATGTTTATACTCGCTGTGGTGTTTTATGGTGAAGTGTTTGATGCAGAGCGTGTAGTAACATTTGCATGTATTTGGAGTGCACTGGCTATTTTTAGTTGGGACTCTTACCATCAATCACGCAAACGTAAAAAAGCGGCTATTACAGCCGCAGAAGTATAATTAACTAATAAAATGGTTAACTAACTACTTTATTACGACCAGATTCTTTAGCGTCGTAAAGCTTTAAGTCGGCCTGTTTTAAAAGTTCATCAATTTGATAAACAGGCCCGTTTGCAAAGCCAATAGAAATGGTGAATTTTATTTTAGCTTTACTAAACTCTTGGCTATTCATTTCTATAAAATACCTAAAGCCTTCAAGGCGTTTAAGGGCTTCTTGTTTATCTGCATCTATAAAATAAACTGCAAACTCTTCACCACCTAAGCGCGCTACTAAGTGCTTTTTAAAGTATTTACTGAAGCAAATAGAGAGCCCTTTTAATACTTCGTCGCCAACATCGTGTCCGTATGTATCGTTAATTGATTTAAAGTGATCAATATCAAGCATTGCTAAAGCACCGTCACCTTTAGTATGTTTTATTTGCTTTAATGATTTTTCAGCTTCTTCAAAAAAGTAACGACGATTTGGTAAATTAGTTAAATAATCCGTGTTGGCTTGTCGCCTTATGGTGGCTATAAGGTCTAACATATCGACGTTTTGACTAAGCCTGCAGTAAAACTCTTCGCTATTAAAAGGTTTGTGCAAATAATCGTTTGCGCCATTTTTTAAAAATAAACTAGAAAGCCCTACAGAGTCAGAACCCGAAATACCAATAATAGCTTTTTCATCATTGCTGTATAAGCGGCGAATCTCGCTACATAGTTCATCGCCATTCATATTGGGCATTTCATTATCAGTAATAATAACTGAAATATCAGGTGAAGCTTCAAGCAGGTTTAACGCTTCTTGTCCGTCTTGTGCTTCAATAATTTGATACTTATGGCGCACTAATAAACTACAAATGTATCGTCGGGTCGATTTAGAGTCGTCAACAACGAGTACTTTTACATTTTCGTTGCGAGGCAGGCGCTGTAACTGTTTTTCGAGGTACTGATAAGCTTGTTTATTTTCTTTAATGATGTAATCGATGATTGGGTATTTTTCTACAGTGTCGCGAGTTTTTTTATCAATATTGCCCGTCATTACAATAGTTGGAATGTCTGCATTAATAGTACAAGGTATTGCCTCACCTAATGGGGCATCAGGTAATATGAAGTCAACTACAGCGCAAAAATAGCTATTTTTACTTATAAGCTCTTTTGTTTGCGCTAATGACTCAGCTATATCAACTTCATAACCAGCCTTAAGCGCGATGTGCTTTTGCACTCGCGCCATGGCAGGTGTATCTTCAACTATTAGTATTTTTCGCGTCACGGAACAACCCTATATATATTTTGCAAAAATATTTGCTTATACAAGTTGTAACTGTTAAAACGCAAAAAAGCAAATAACTTAAATACTTACAGATTATCCGCTTCTGAATAATACTCTTGGCTAATCGGCGCCGGGCTCGACATTTTTGAACGGCCAAATAAAGTATGAAACTTAGTTTTGCAGGTCGTTAGTTTTAAGTATTTTACCCAAGCTCGTTCGATTGGGTTGGTAGGTTCTTGTGAGCCAGTTACGACTGCTACAAACTGTTCTTGGTGTTCGTTTTGCGGCTCAATTGTTTTACTGTATAAGCCTTTTAAAACAACTCCGTGTTGTTCAAGTATGCTGGCTTCTAATAAGGTGAAGTTTCCGCTGCGGCTAAAGCCTCGTGGAAAGTTTTGATCATCATAAAATTGACGTTGGCTAACAAATGCTTGGCGTAGTAATGAAATGTTATTGCTCATAGCTTTATCCTCATACCTTAGTAATTAGCTGGAGTATGATGCAAGTTTGGCAATTTATTAAACAAATTATTTTTATCGTGAGGATAAAAAATTGGATATCGATTTATTAAAAACATTTGTTGAGGTAGTGCGTACGCGTCACTTTGGTAAAGCGGCCGAAAACCTTTATATTACGCAGTCTGCAGTGAGCTTTAGAATTCGCCAATTAGAGCAAGGACTTGGTGTTAATTTGTTTATTCGCCAGCGTAATAACATTCAACTTACAGCACCTGGCGAGCGTTTATTACCCCATGCACAAATGATTATTACGGGCATGCAACGCGCCAAAGTGGATGTTGCGCTTGCCGATAATATGCATAAGCAAATTAGCTTAGCAGGAACGCCCAATATTTGGGATGCTTTTTTACAGTTTGGTATAACAAATATTGTATCAGCGATGCCGGGCGTGTCATTAGTCGCAGAAGTTAAAGCACAACAAGAAAGCACTCGGCTGTTATTAGAACGCACGCTTGATTTGGCAATATTGTTTGATCCACCAAAAGTAGACGAGCTAGTGGTAGAGCGAATCTGTGAGTTGCCAATCATTCCCGTAAGCGGATACGACACTGCAACGAACGAAAACTTTTTTGATAATCAGTATGTATATGTTGATTGGGGAACTACTTTCTCACTTTGGCATGCGCGTCAGTTTACCGGTAAAACACCGCCTTATTTTAGAACCAGCACAGGACGTATTGCACTTGATTTAATACTGCAATGTGGCGGCAGTGCATTTATACCTCAAGTATTGGTAGAAGGGCATTTAGAAAAAGGTGAACTGTTTCATGTTAAAGATGTAGAAAATACCTCGCGAGACGTGTTTATAGCGTATCACAGAGACAACGAGCAAAAAGAGTTAATAGAAACCTTAGTTAATTTACTATCGCAAATGACCCCAAGCTTGTCATTAAAGAAAAGTAAGTAAGTTCGGCCGTTTATTAGGCTTTCATGTTATTTTGATTTCAAATTTAATGCATTTTTATTAATAAAAAAAGACATTAATATTTCCATTGTAATATTACTGTCATTTAGCGGTGACAAAATGCAGCAGTTTTAAAAATTAGTCTTTTGTGATTATCCAAGGAAATAACATGAAATTTGTAAAATCGAGCTTATGCTTAGCACTATTAAGTGGTTTATCTTTTAATGCACTTGCCGATGTAGACATTTACGGTAAAGCGAATGTAACAGTGCAATCATCTGATGACGGCGAAGGATCTTTTACTGAGATAAAAAGTAATGCATCTCGTCTTGGTGTTAAAGGTTCTGAAAAAATAAATGATAGTTTAGAAGCGGTATATAAGTTTGAGTTTCAAGTTGATGTGTCTGATGCTGATTCAAAAGGCGATAACGACGACAATATTTCTGCGCGTAACCAATACGTTGGTTTAAAAGGTGCGTTTGGCCAAGTGGTTATTGGTCGTAACGATACTGCGCTTAAACAATCTCAAGGTAAGTTAGACTTGTTTAACGACCTTGAAGGCGATATTAAAAATGTATTTAAAGGTGAAAACCGTTTAGGGAATACTGTTAGTTATTCATCAAACTCATACGAAGGTTTTAAAGTACTTGCTACTTTTGTAGCTGAAGATGATGTAGACGCTGATAACGGTTACTCAATGGCGGTTACTTACGGTGACGTGGCACTTAAAAAGAGCGCAGTATATGCCTCTATCGCAGCCGATAGTGAAGTAAATGGCTACGATGTAGTACGCGCGTCAATCCAAGGTAAAGTTGAAAACTTTAAGTTAGGTGCAATGTACCAAACACAAGAAAAAGTTGACGGCAGCGCAGAAGCGGATGGTTATCTATTAAATGCAGCTTACAGCATGGGTAACAACACATTTAAAGTACAATACCAAGACATGGACTTTGACGACAGCGACGATAAGTCAGCAATATCAGTTGGTCTTGATCACAAATTAAATAAAAACATTAAAGTATTTGGCTTTTACTCAAGCTTCGACATGGACAACAACGTTGACCAAGACTACGTAGGCTTAGGTATGGAATACAAGTTTTAACTATTCGCTAAATTAGTTAAAACACTCCCTTTTTAACCGCGCTCTTTTGAGTGCGGTTTTTTTTTGCTTTAAATTATTTACTTAGCCGCCCATAATAGAGCTTCATTTGGAATGAGGTGCGAGTCCTCGACTGTTCCCGCAACTGTAATTAGCGCAAAGCTTTAAGTCAGATACAAATGGTATAATACCAATTTTATTAAAAACATGATCTTTCTAGCGAATTAAATAACTTACTAACTTCGTTAAAAATTATTCATATAGAACAAGTATATGTCATAATTTCCGCCTTGTTATTAAGCTATTTATTTGTCGCTATAATAAATCACTAATTTAATGCAATTGGTATGAATTCTTTTAACGAGCGGGTTTACTCATTTTTTCTTGTAGTGCATTAGTATTTTTATCGCATTTTAGTGAGTTTAATCCCGTCTAGGACTGACTATTGCACACTCAAACGCCATTAAATATACCATTACTAAACGTTAAAAACTTATCGTGGGGTATTGGCAATAAAACGATCCTCAAAAAAATAAACCTTAAAATAACCACAGGTAAATTTGTTGGTTTAATTGGCCCCAATGGCGCAGGTAAATCGAGCTTATTGCGTTGTTTATATCGTTTTAATAAACCCAGCGATGGCGTTGTAGAGTTTAATAGCACCGATATTTGGCAGCTAAAAAGCGATGAGTACGCAAAAAAAGTAGCGGTTGTTTTACAAGAAACCCCGTCGCAATTTAACTTAAGCGTATTTGATGTTATTGCACTTGGGCTAACGCCTCATAAATCGCTATTTAGCTCAGTAACTAACATTGATAAACAAAAAATTACCCAAGCTATCAACACTGTAGGGTTGGCAGATCATAGCGATCAAAGCTTTGAGTCACTTTCGGGTGGTGAAAAGCAACGTGCCTTGATAGCCCGCGCCATAGTTCAGCAACCTCAGTTGTTAATAATGGACGAACCAACTAGCCATTTAGATGTTAAATACCAAATACAGGTAATGGAGCTTGCTAAATCGTTGGGTGTAACGGTGTTTGCATCGTTTCACGATTTAAACTTAGCTTCTGCAATGTGCGATGAACTAGTGGTTATTAAAAATGGTGAAATTACACATACAGGCACGCCAAGTGAGGTATTAACCGAAAACATGCTAGGCGACGTTTTTGGTGTCTGCGCTCAAGTAAATAACCACCCGCAAATATCGGAGTCGGGAAATAGCATCCCTCATATCACTTACTTTTATGGTTACGAATAATATGAGCGCAGTTAATACTCGCCAATCACTTGCGCTATTTATCAGTGCTGCAGCTGCTTTATTTAGCTTATTTGCAGCACTTAGTTTTGGCGCAGCAGAGACCTCACTTCAAGATGTATTTAATAGCTTTTTACTCTCAAATGATGCGTCTTTTAATTCGCGTATTATTTTTGAACTAAGAATGCCACGCACATTACTCGCCTTTTTAGCCGGCTCTGGCTTAGCAATTGCGGGGCTTATTTTACAAACGGTAACGCGCAACCCTTTAGCCGATCCTTACTTATTTGGTATATCGTCGGGTGCTTCATTTGGGGTGGTGTTACTTATGGCATTAGCAGGTATTAGCGCAGGTTTTATGTTATCGGCAGCAGCATTGCTGGGTAGCTTACTCGCCATGAGTTTATTAATACTTATTGCAGGTAGGCAGCAAAGTGCACAGGTAGAATCAATGTTATTAGCTGGTGTTGCTCTGTCGTTTTTATTTAGTGCATTTACCAGCTTGCTGCTTTATTGGAGCGACCCTCAGGCGGTAGCCGCTATTTTATTTTGGACACTGGGCAGCTTTTCGCGTGCGCAGTGGGCTACGCTTAGTTTGCCTTTATTGGTAATTACATTGTGTACGTTTGTAATGCTGAGCTTTAGAAGGCAGCTAAATGCTATGTTACTGGGCGATGAAAGCGCAATTACATTAGGTGTGAGGGTTCAGCGCTTTAGAATACTTATGCTGGTTTTAAGCTCATTAATTACCGCTGTGCTGGTGGCTATGTGTGGTGGTATTGGGTTTGTAGGATTAATGGTGCCGCATATTGTGCGCTTTTTTATATCCCAAGGCACCATCGCTGGCTTACTGGTAACCAGCTTGGTGGGCGGTACATTTATGGTGTGGGTTGATGTACTTTCGCGCTCATTGCTGAAAAACCAAGAACTGCCCGTAGGTGTTATTACTGCAGCTATTGGTAGCGTGTTCTTTTTGAGTCTATTGTTTTTTAGAAAGCGAAGGGTGTAATTCCATGAAAACCTTAATGGTGCAAGGCACTACATCAGATGCTGGTAAAAGCACTTTAGTTACTGCCCTTTGCAGGGTGTTTGCTAAGCGAGGGGTAAAGGTTGCGCCTTTTAAACCACAAAATATGGCACTTAATAGCGCAGTAACAAAAGATGGCGGCGAAATTGGTCGTGCGCAAGCTTTGCAAGCAATAGCAGCTAAAGTAGAGCCAGAAATAGACTTTAACCCTATATTACTTAAGCCTAATAGCGACACGGGCGCACAAGTAATTATTCACGGAAAAGCCGTTAGTAATATGGAAGCGGGCAAATATCACGACTATAAAAAAGTGGCGATGGATGCAGTAATTACTTCACATAACCGCTTAGCTAAACGCTTTGAATTACTCCTTGTTGAAGGGGCTGGGAGCCCTGCTGAAATAAATCTGCGTGAAAACGATATTGCTAATATGGGCTACGCCGAAGAGGTAGATTGCCCAGTAATTATAATTGCTGATATTGATAAAGGCGGCGTATTTGCACACTTGGTAGGTACGCTTGCGTTGTTAAGCGAGTCAGAACAAGCGCGCGTAAAGGGTTTTGTTATAAACCGCTTTAGAGGCGATATAGGTTTGCTGCAAGGCGGGCTTGATTGGCTTGAAGAATACACAAACAAACCCGTACTTGGCGTATTACCTTATTTACACGACCTTGCGCTTGATGCTGAAGACGCCGTCGCAATTGATAATAACGTAACTAACGCCACAATTAATATTGCAGTGCTGCTTGTACCCCACATTAGTAACCACACCGATTTTGATGCACTGCGTTTGCACCCAAACATTAATATAAATTATGTGCGCCATACGCAAACGATCCCAGACGTTGATCTGATAATTCTCCCAGGCAGTAAAAATGTGCTGGGTGATTTAAGTTTTTTGAAAAATGAAGGCTGGGACACTCAAATTAAGCGCCACTTACGCTATGGTGGTAAAGTACTTGGTATTTGTGGCGGCATGCAAATGCTGGGCAATACGCTCAACGATCCCGAGGGTATTGAGTCATCATTAAAGCAAGTAAATGGGCTTGCTCTGTGCGATTTTGAAACCACGCTAACAACACAAAAAGTATTAACTAAAATAACCGCTACACTGCTTTTAAATAACCAATCAACACCCTGTAGTGGTTACGAAATACATGTAGGGATTAGCCAAGGTGCAGCGCTTAATAAGCCATTTTTAACCTTTGATGAAAGCCACCCACATGGCTTTACGTTTGATGGCTTTATTAGCGATGATAACGCCATTGCGGGCACTTATTTACATGGCTTATTTGATGAAGCCGATGCTACATCGCAAATTTTAAAATGGGTAAAACCAAGCGCCTCAATTAACCCAATTAGTATTGCCGCTCACCGCGAGCAGCAGTTAGAACGATTAGCAACCATGTGCGAAACGCATTTAAACATACAGCAAATTATCTCGATTTATGAAGGGCACAATAATGACTGAACAAAACAACGATAAGCATAAGCAGCGCCAACAAAAAGTAAAAGAACAAGTGGATGCACGTGTTGCCGCCGCACAAGATGTAAAAGGTATTTTTCAGGTAATTACCGGTAATGGTAAAGGTAAATCAACCTCAGGCTTTGGCGTTGTAGCACGCTGCGTTGGACATGGTAAAAAAGCAGCCGTTTGCCAATATATTAAAGGTACGTGGGAATGTGGCGAGCGTAATTTATTACAAGGTGCAGGTGTTGAGTTTGTTGTAATGAACACCGGTTTTACTTGGGATACGCAAAATAAAGAAGCCGATACTGCAGCCGCGCAGGCAACATGGCAAGAGTCAAAACGTATGCTTGCTGATAGCAGTATTGATTTAGTATTACTTGATGAGCTTACGTATATGGTGACTTACGGCTACGTTGATTTAGATGAAGTAGTAACAGCCCTTAATAACCGCCCACCCATGCAGTCAGTTATTATTACAGGGCGTGCAGCACATCGTACTTTAACCGACCTTGCCGACACAGTAAGTGAAGTGCGTAATGTAAAACATGCATTCGACTCAGGCATAAAAGCGCTCGAAGGGTTTGATTACTAATGTTTAAAGCGTTTTTTATTGGGGTGCTGCTTTTTAGTGTATCGGGCAGTGCACTTGCAGAGCAGACCAAGGATTCTAAAAAGCTGCGAATAATCGCGCTTGCACCACACATTGTCGAAAACCTATTTGCCATAGGGGCGGGCGATAATATTGTGGGCACGGTTGATTACGCCGACTACCCAAGTGAAGCCCAAAGTATTGAGCGCATAGGGGGTTATTACGGCATCTCGCTTGAAAAAGTATTGGCGCTTAAACCCGACTTAGTTATTGCGTGGAAAAGCGGAAATCAAAGCGAAGATTTAGCCCAAATAGAGCGTTTAGGTATAAAAGTGTATTTGAGTAATCCCACCACAATCGCGGGTGTAGCCCACGAGTTACTTACTTTTGGTGAATTTACAGGGAATATTGAGCAAAGCCAACAAGCGGCAAATGCATTTACACAAAAGCTAAACGCGATTGTTAAAAGCCAGCAAGATAAAAAAGATATTACCGGATTTTATCAGTTATGGGCTGAGCCCATGATGACAGTAAGTAAAAACACATGGATAAATCAGCTGATTGAAACATGCCATGTAAGCAATGTATTTGCACAGAGCGTTACAGATTACCCGCAAATTAGTATCGAAAATGTTATTGTTACTAAGCCACAAGTTATTATTATCCCTGATGAAAAATCAAAAACACCACAGCCGGTTGTTAATTGGCAAAAGTGGCCAGAAGTACCAGCAGTTAAAAATGATCAATTTATTAGCGTAAATGCCGATTTATTACATCGTTTTACCCCGCGCATGCTAGATGGACTCGCGGATATGTGTGATAAAATAGACGCATCACGTAAACAGATTAAGAGTACGCAATGAGCAATTGGGCTACATTTTTAGAAAGTGAATTACAGCAACCTTACATGCAGCAAACGTTAGAGTATGTGGCTAATCGCCGCAATGAAGGTGTTGCTGTTTACCCGCCTGAAGCTCAAGTATTTAGTGCTTTTGATGCCACCGCACTTAATGACATCCGCGTCGTAATTTTAGGACAAGACCCATACCACGGGGAAGGGCAAGCGCATGGCTTGTGTTTTTCGGTATTGCCTGATGTAAAAAAACTGCCACCGTCGCTTAAAAATATGTACAAAGAGTTAGCTGTCGATATCAGCGGGTTTATTATTCCTGAGCATGGTTACCTGCAAAGCTGGGCAGATCAGGGCGTGTTTTTACTCAATACAGTATTGACCGTTGAGCAAGGGCAAGCGCATTCACATAAGCATTTAGGATGGGAGCTATTTACCGATAATGTAATTGCCCATATTAATAAGCACTGCGAAGGTGTGGTATTTATTTTATGGGGGGCACATGCACAAAAAAAAGGTAAAGACATAGATAGCGCTCGCCATCATATTTTAAAAGGGCCGCACCCATCGCCGCTTTCGGCGCATAGAGGCTTTTTTGGTTGTAAGCATTTCTCACAAACGAATGAGTTATTGCAAGCCAAAAAAAATAAGCCAATTAACTGGCAAATCTAATTTATTCTAAAGAACTCAAATTGTTTAAACCATTAAAAAAGGCTTCCAGATTCTGGAAGCCTTTTTGTTTAGTTGGGGCGTATTGAATTAAAAATCGAGCTCATCAATTGCAATACTGTCTGTAAAGTAGTCTAGTTCTTGTAGTTCTTTACGTAGGCGCTGTTTGTCTTTTATTGCTTCTATTTCACGCCATTTTCTTTTTTTATTTTTTTGAGAGGTTTTTCTTGTTGTATCTGGTCCTTCTAATATCTCTAATATATCGTTTAGGCTATCCATGAACTTCTCCTATTGATTTTATTGACCTCAAGAATACCTATACCACAGGCCTAGTTAAAATAGAATAAAAAAGTGACAGTTATGTTACATAAGTGTGATTAATTGATGAAGGTTTATACGAAGATTATATGAAGGTTAAATAGAGAAGTAGCCAATTTTAGGCATAAAAAAACGCCGCTATTGCGACGTTTTCTAAAACACGATTATAGCAAATTACATTGCTTTAAAACGCGCTTCTAGTTGTTCTTGTGCATCAGCAAAAGAGCGAATACCTTCAGCCAGTTTTTCAGTAGCCATAGCATCTTGGTTATGTAACCAACGGAACTGCGCTTCTGTAAGTGGCTCTGGTTTTGGCTCTTTAGGAATATCTGTTTCTAGCAAGTATTCCTGTGCGCCTTCAAGGTTACCTAAATCTTCTAAAAGATTAGGGCTAATAGTTAGCTTGTCGCAACCAGTAAGAGCAATAATTTCGCCTGTATTACGGAAACTTGCACCCATCACAACTGTTTTGTAATCATGGCGTTTGTAAAATTCAAAAATGCTGCGTACAGACTGAACACCTGGATCTTGTAGCGGATCGGTTGGTTTTTCCATACCGTTAGCAACGTGCCAATCTAAAATACGCCCTACAAATGGCGAAATTAGAAATACGTTTGCATCGGCACATGCGCGAGCTTGGGCATCGCTAAATAATAAAGTAAGGTTACATTTAGTACCTTCTTTTTCTAGTTGCTCAGCGGCTTTAATACCTTCCCACGTAGACGCTACTTTAATTAAAATTTTGTCTTTGCTTACACCTTCTTTTTCGTAAAGGCTAAGTAGGGTATGTGCTTTATCAATAGTCGCTTGCGTATTAAACGAAAGGCGTGCATCTACTTCAGTAGAAATATAACCAGGAACAATCTCACTAATTTCTTTACCAAGTAACACGGCAAAGTAATCACATGCTAGTTCAAGCTGTTTAGCTGGCTCTTGCTCGGTTTCTTTTGCATAGCTCCAAGCTTTATCTAGGTAAGGCTTATATGCTTCAATCTCGCTCGCTTTTAATAAAAGCGACGGGTTTGTAGTTGCATCTTCTGGTTGATGCTTTTTAATAGCTTCAATATCACCAGTGTCGGCTACGATAGATGAATGTTGTTTTAGCCTTTGTAGAGCTGAAGTCATTTGCTTTCCTCATTCCAAGCAAGTTAAAAGAAAAATCTAATCACTCTTAATATATACAATCCATACTGCAACAGTGTGACAATGCTTGATAGGTCTTATGTCCTTATCAATAGAAAAACGGCAATGCATGGGTTATTAAGAGAGGATTTATTTAAACAAAACGTGCTTTTCGTTTCATTTAATGTTGAAATTGACACTAAATAAATTACAAGTCAATAGCTAACTATGATCACTGTTATTTCACCTGCAAAAAATCTTGATTACGAAACGCCACCCGCAACAGACAAGTTCACTCAGCCTGAATTACTAGAGCACAGCGAAGAGCTCATGAAAGTATGCCGTGAACTAACACCAGCGCAAATTGGCAGTTTAATGAAAATTAGCGATAAGCTATCTGGGCTTAACGCAGCACGCTTTAGCGAGTGGGCGCAGCCGTTTACACAAAGTAATGCTAAACAAGCAGTGCTTGCCTTTAATGGCGATGTATACGGCGGTTTAGATGCAAGCACGCTTAAAGCTAGCGAGCTTGATTACGCACAAAACCATTTACGTATCCTTTCTGGCTTATACGGCTTATTAAAACCACTTGATTTAATGCAAGCTTACCGTCTTGAAATGGGCACCAAGCTTGAAAACTCGCGTGGCAAAAACTTATACGAGTTTTGGGGCAGCGTAATAGCGAACAAACTAAACGACGTATTAAAAGCACAAGACGCGCAATACTTAGTTAACCTTGCTTCAAACGAATACTTTAAAGCGGTAGATAAAAAAGCATTAAATGCACAAATTATTACCCCACACTTTAAAGACTGTAAAAACGGTCAATACAAGGTAATTAGCTTTTACGCTAAAAAAGCACGCGGCATGATGGCGCGCTACATTATCGAAAATAAAGTAACGCAATTAAGTCAGCTTAAAGAGTTTACTGTGGCGGGTTATTACTTTAGCCCTGAGGCAACAGTTAAAGAGCTTGAGCCGGTATTTATGCGCGACGAACAAAATTAGGTCATAAGCTTAAATAAACAATTGAAAAGCCATGCATTGCATGGCTTTTTTGATACTGGCGTTATATTTGCAACTATATCTAATATTAATGAGATTATTAATTAAATAGGTGCAAACAAAATGATCAGTATTCCGTCAGTTGGCGAAGCCGAAAAACTAATAGAGGAAAAGCTCGGAGGGTGGTTTGATGTTGTTATCAGCCATATCCCTAATTTTATAGTGGCAATTGTAATTGCCATAGTATTTTCAATATTGGCGCGCTTTGCTGGCAAGCTGATGAAAAACGTGTTGCGCCGCTCTCTCGATTCAACGCAAATTGCCGACTTAATGGCGTCAATATTTAAAGTTATTGTGTTGTGCATAGGTTTATTTATAGCGCTCGATTTTGTTGGCTTAAAAGGCACTGTTACTTCGCTACTTGCTGGTGCGGGTATTGTGGGTTTAGCCATTGGTTTTGCGTTTCAAGACATGACCGAAAACCTAATTGCTGGTATAGCAATGGGTGTACGCAAGCCATTTAAAACAGGTGATGTAATAGAAACCGATGATGTGTTTGGTTCGGTGCATTCTATAAACCTACGTAACACGCTAATAGAGAGCTTTTACGGGCAACTAATACTTGTACCAAACAAAGTCTTATTTAGAAATGTACTAAAAAATTACACCACGCTAGGTATAAGGCGCATAGAAGTACCTGTGGGTATTTCGTACGGTGACGACATAGAAAAAGCAAAAGACGTTATAGTCGATAAAATTAACGAATTTGACTTTGTAATACGTAAAGACGAAACCGCTGTATACGCTGAAGGTTTTGGCGACAGCAGCATTAACTTACTGGTGTGGTTTTGGATTAAATACCCAGGCGAGCCTGACTTTATGACGGTACGCCACAAAGGTGTTGTTGCCGTTAAGCAAGCATTAGACGAAGCTGATATTAGTATTCCTTTCCCAATTCGTACTTTAGATTTTGGTATTAAAGGCGGTGAGAAACTCGATGCCATGATAAGCGATAAAATAAGCCAGCAGTCATCCAATAAAGACAGTAGCGACGGTGCTGACTCTAGCCAAAGTGAGTAATTTAGTTAAAACTCATTAGGCAAAAGCATTGGGAAATAGTTACTTACCAACAGCGCAATTTTACAGAGTAAAATTGCGCTTTTTTATAAATGGATTATTAGCTAAAAGTTTAAATACCTAGTTTTGTGTTTATTGAATATCAATTCAGATTAGTTGCGTTTGGCCATGGGAGTATTAACAAGTAAGATTAGTGTTTACCCAGCGATTTTTTTACTGCCTTGCCGCACACTCTGAAAAAACGCTCTCATCTATTTCAATAACTAAATAAATCATCCTTTTTAAGCCCGTTAGGTCGGCTAAAGAATCTGTGTAAGCTTTTTCAGTATCAATTGGGTTAACTTAAGGGTTAAAAGAGCAAAGACAAACACGCTAGCGTCAATTCTAAATCTATCTTCTTAAGTATAAGTGTGAGCTATCGTTTTAGGGGGAGGAATAATCGTATTGCTTAGGCTTTATTTTATCTTCTTCACAGCTGCAAAATTTGCCTTAAAACAGAATATAAAAAAGCGCAGCTTGTGTTGGAGTAACAAGCCGCGCTTATGAATTAGTTATACAAATAGGTTTTGTGGTGCGTATTAAATAACGCTAATTTTGTTACGAATGATTTTAACCCCATCTATATTTTCTAGAAATTTTTGAGCTAGTGCGCGCTGAAAACCAGTTTGTGCTTCACCGTATAAATCTACTTCACCATTTTTTACCTGCACACGAATATCACTTAACGCTAGGTTAGGGTTAGTTCGTAGGGTGTTGGTGATAGTTTGTTGTAGGTTAGGTTGAGTGGCTACACTGCTTACTACGGCCATGTTGGTTGCTGCACTTACCTTTGTAGCGCAAGCTAATAAAAATAAACAACAAAATGATACTAAAGCGATAGTTAACTTGAAGCGGTTCATAACTTAATCCTTACATTACGGTGAATAGTGCAGCCACAAAATGGAAATTCCATCGGCTAGGTTATCTTTGTAGTTACAATTTCGGTGCCAATATTAACGCTATGAAATATAAGGTGATTTTATTAAGTGGGAATTAAGGTGGGCAAAAATTACATTTAAATGAGTATGAGTTACATGCTTGGGTTACATATGTAACAGGTACAAACACCAGAGCCTGTAAGGCTTGCATTAAAAAAGCCGACAAAAGTCGGCTTAGAATAAAAATATGTTAGGTTACTTTTTCTTTTTAACCTTGGCCTTTTTCTTGGCTTTCATTTTTACTGGATCTTTACGCTTTTTAGCCGGCGGCTTAGCTTCTTTATGCTGTGGCTCAACACCTTTAATTACACGGCGTTTTAGTTTTTGTTCAACGTAGCGCTCTACTTTATACAAAATACCAATGTCGTGTGCTTCAACTAAAGATATTGCAATCCCTTTTTTACCAGCACGGCCAGTACGACCAATACGGTGTACGTATACGTCGGCAGTGCGCGGCATATCAAAGTTAATAACGTGGCTAATGTCAGATACGTCAATACCACGTGCAGCTACGTCGGTAGCAATTAAGATACGTGTTTTGCCACTGTGGAAGTTTTCCATGGCTTTCATACGTTTGTCTTGTGGCATTTCGCCGCGTAACCAAGCTGCTTTAACGCCGTTATTGGTTAGCTCGCCAATCAGTGTTTCTAAACGCTCACGGGTTTTAACAAACACAATTGCTTTAGTCACGTCTGGACCATTTAAGGTATTTACTAAAAGCTCTAGTTTATGATGATAGTCATCGGCTAAATGTACCCACTGGTGAATTTTAGCTTTTTCTTTACGTGACGATTCAGCTTCTAATAGAGCTGGGTCGTTTAATGTTTTTTCAGCAAACCTTTCTACGCTGTCACCTTCGAGTGTTGCTGAGAATAAAAAACATTGGCGACGATTTTTAGCTTCGTCACAAATACGGCTCATTTCTTTTTTGAAACCCATATCTAACATGCGATCTGCTTCATCGATAATAAGCATTTCTACGTGTTCAGCATGAAAGTTTTCGGTTTCTAGGTATTCCATTAATCGACCTGGTGTGGCGATTAAAATATCGTTATTTTTTTCAAAAATTTCTTTATGCGTGCCGTAGTTAATACCGCCTGTTACTACACCAATTTTTAGGTGTGTGCGTTTAGCTAGCAGTTCACATTGTTCATGAATTTGATAAGCCAACTCACGAGTCGGGGTCATAACGAGGACGCGCGCAAAACCAGGATCACGACGTGGGAAATCCAGTAAGTACTGAATAGCCGGAATTAAAAATGCCGCTGTTTTACCTGTACCAGTAGGCGCAGATGCTAAAATATCGCGCCCCTGAAGTGCTTCAGGAATAGCTTGTTGTTGAATGCTGGTTGGCGTCTCGTAGCCCATTTTATTAATGGCATCGAGTAGCTTGTTATCAAGATCAAATTCAGAAAATTGCATAGAGTGTCTAAAATAAGGGACAATTACCCTGATTATACGCGCTATGCTGCGCTTGGTGAATGAAAAGGTGAAAAAATGTCTGGTTTTGTATTTAAACAATTTAAAGTTGAACACGACCACTGTGCAATGAAAGTTTCTACCGATGGCATTTTGCTTGGCGCATGGGCTAATTTAAGCGGTGCAAAGTCATTACTTGATATAGGCACAGGCACCGGCTTACTAGCATTAATGTGTAAGCAGCGCAGTAATGAGCTTGGTATAACTGCGGTAGAAATTGACGAAAGCGCCTATACCCAAGCATTACAAAATGTAGCTAATAGCCCGTGGCCAACTATAAGTATTACGCACCAAACTATTCAAAGCTTTAGTAGTGAAGTTAAATTTGATGTTGTTATCTCTAATCCACCGTATTTTAATCACAGTTTAAAAGGCGATAATGCTGCGCGTAATACCGCGCGCCATACCGACGGATTAAGTTTTGAAGAGTTAATAAATGCGTTTAAACGTTTAAGCCATAGTGGTTCTCGCTTTAGCTTAATACTCCCAAGCGTTGAAGGCGCATTATTTATTGAGCTTGCTACTCAAAATGGGCTTTATTTAAATACTCATTGCCAAGTAAAAGCCACGCCTAATAAAGATATTAGCCGCAGTTTAATGGCATTTAGCTACGTAAAAAGCGATATAGAATCATCAACCCTGTGTATTAGAAACTTAGATAATACCTACACCGCTGATTATATAGCCCTGTGCAAAGCATTTTATTTGAAAATGTAAATTGCCAAGTTATGTAGGTTATCTAGTAATAAAGGATAATTTACCTATTATGCATACGTATTCAGTTTTTATTTAATCAATTCTCAATCTAGTGTTAACCACTTGTAAATAACATCGGGTAGTTGTTTTGCTCGCTCAACAGTTGGATCACACACTATGAAACTCAATAAAATAATCACCACCGCAGGTTTAAGCCTAGGGTTGCTCTTACCGAGTATTGCCACAGCTACGCCCACCACATTTGTGCATTTGTTTGAATGGAATTGGCAAGATGTAGCGCAAGAATGTGAGCAATACCTAGGACCAAAAGGCTACGCTGCAGTACAGGTCTCGCCGCCTAATGAGCACATTACAGGAAGCCAATGGTGGACACGTTATCAGCCAGTAAGTTATGAACTGCAAAGTCGTGGCGGAAACCGTGCGCAGTTTATCGATATGGTAAATCGCTGTAGTGCAGCTGGGGTTGATATTTACGTTGATACGCTTATTAATCATATGGCAGCAGGAAGTGGCACTGGCACAGCGGGAAATAGCTTTGGTAATAAAAGCTTTCCTATTTATAGCCCACAAGATTTTCATGAAAGTTGTACCATTAATAGTTCTGACTATGGCAACGATCGCTACCGAGTACAAAATTGTGAACTCGTTGGACTTGCCGATTTAGATACCGCTTCAAACTATGTGCAAAATACCATTGCAGCATATATTAACGACTTACAAGCTATTGGCGTAAAAGGCTTTCGGTTTGATGCTTCTAAACATGTTGCAGCAAGCGATATCCAAAGTTTAATGGCCAAAGTAAATGGCTCGCCAGTGGTTTTTCAAGAAGTGATTGATCAAGGTGGGGAGGCTGTTGGTGCCTCTGAATATTTAAGCACAGGTTTAGTAACTGAATTTAAATATAGCACTGAGCTTGGTAACACTTTTAGGAACGGCTCGCTTGCATGGCTGAGTAATTTTGGCGAAGGGTGGGGCTTTATGCCAAGCTCTTCTGCGGTAGTCTTTGTAGATAATCACGACAATCAGCGCGGGCATGGCGGCGCTGGTAATGTTATTACCTTTGAAGATGGCCGCTTATATGACTTAGCCAATGTATTTATGTTGGCTTATCCGTACGGTTATCCAAAAGTAATGTCGAGTTATGATTTTCATGGTGATACAGATGCTGGTGGGCCAAATGTACCTGTACATAATAATGGTAACTTAGAGTGTTTTGCTAGTAATTGGAAGTGTGAACATCGCTGGTCATATATTGCAGGCGGGGTCGATTTTAGAAATAACACCGCCGACAATTGGGCAGTAACAAACTGGTGGGATAACACAAATAATCAAATTTCATTTGGCCGAGGTAGCTCGGGTCATATGGCTATTAACAAAGAAGACTCAACACTAAGTGCAACTGTGCAAACCGATATGGCGCCAGGGCAATACTGTAATGTGTTAAAAGGCGAGTTGTCAGCTGATGCTAAAAGTTGTAGTGGTGAGGTTATAACGGTTAATTCCGACGGTACTATTAATCTTAATATTGGCGCTTGGGATGCGATGGCAATTCATAAAAATGCCAAGTTAAATACAAGTTCAGCGCCAAGCACTGAAGGTGACTGGCAGCGAACGGTTATTTTTATTAATGCACAAACACAAAGCGGACAAGATATGTTTTTGCGCGGTGGAATTGACCACGCTTATGCAAACGCAAACCTTGGTCGAAATTGCCAAACAAGTAATTTTGAGTGTGCAATGCCTATTCGTCATAATAATTTAAAAAATGTCACAACAGGCCCTTGGAAAGCAAATGATAACTACCTTGATTGGTATGGTATAGAAAATGGGCAAAGTAGCGAAGCAGAAGGTTCTGCCACCGACTGGACAACGAATGTTTGGTCTGCAGGTTGGGGCGCTGAAAAAACGCTAAACACAGATGGTTTTGGTGTAACACCATTAAATATATGGGGCGAACACTATTGGATGCTTGATGTGGATATGGATTGTAGTAAAGCGGTTAATGGATGGTTTGAACTAAAAGCATTCATTAAAAATGGCCAAGGATGGGAGACTGCTATTGCTCAAAACAATACACCTTATACAAGCACTAATCATATGGCGCAATGCGGAAAAGTTAATAAATTTGAGTTTAATAATTCAAGTGTAGTAATTCGTAGTTTTTAAAAGTAAACAAAAAAGCTCATATGAAAACCTAAACTAATGATTATTAGTTTAGGTTTTTTTATTTTAGGTACGGCGCTTTAATAGTGTGTTTATAAATCACCTGTTATGATTCACTCATTAGTTACATTGAATTAAGACAACACAATGAAAAAATTAAATAAAATAATACTACTAAGTACATTCTCTGCGGTTGTTTTGGCAAGCCAAAGTGCACTGGCAGCCATGACCCCAGTTGGGCTTTGGAAAACGATTGAAGAGGATACAAACCAAGCTAAGTCGTATGTACGTATTACCCAAACCAACGGTGTATTAAGCGGCAAAGTTGAAACCATTCTTAACCCTGCAAAACAAAATGATATATGCAGTAAGTGTGATGATGAGCTAAAAGATCAGCCTATTTTAGGAATGACCATAATCACCGATGTAAAAGCACAAGATGATGGCGTATGGGGAGACGGAGAAATACTCGACCCAACAAATGGTAAAACCTACACCTTACAATTAACCCCGCAAGATGAAGGTAAAAAGCTCGAAGTGCGCGGTTACATTGGCTTTTTTTACCGAAACCAATATTGGCTAAGAGTTGAGTAAGTTTAACTACTTACTTAATTACTAAACGTTAAATAATTAAGCATTAACTGAAATCATTTTTGCGCTTTGCCTTTCTTACTCACTAAGCCTGCCATATTTAATTGGCATAAAATTTTGAGTAAATAAAAGGGTAAAATATGATTAAGTACATAGTTGCTTTAATAATGCTTAGCACACTGTTAATAAGCGGTGGGGCAAACGCAAAGGATGATGCGGTAAACACGGGTTGGTTTAATAACACGGCTATTAAAGGGTACGACAGTGTTGCTTATTTTACCCAAAATAAAGCCATTAAAGGCAATGACAAATATACGTTTAGTTATTTAGGTGCCGACTGGCATTTTTCGAGTGAAGAAAACAAAACGGCATTTGCAGAAAACCCAAAGCGTTATGCTCCGCAATACGGTGGCTGGTGCGCTTATGCAATGGCTGATGAGGGGAATGCCGTAGGGATTGACCCAGAAGCATTTTATATTCACGAAGGTAAGCTTTACTTAAATTACAGCCAAAGCGTACAACAAAAATGGTTAAGTAATTTATTGCCGTACATTGTAATGGCTGATGGATATTACCCGCAAACGACCAATGTTATGACGTTTCAATAAATTACTCATATTATTAGGGTCTGTTGAACTTTGCGGATTAAAATTTGTTCAAACTAGGGGCTATTTAATCGCGGCGCGAGATTTGTAACCTAGTGGGCTAAGTAAAAACCGAGCAAAGCTTCCGCGTCCTGCTCACGCCCCTTACCTACATCCATGTAGGCAACAAAGAGTTGATCGCCCCTAGAAAGAACCCAGAGGGCAGTGCATGTTTGGCATTTATGCTGCGTTATCGCCCATTTATGGGGAATAACCACACTGCATAGGCTCTGTCTTGCCTAAATACCAAACAGACTGCTGCAAATTTAACCTTAAAAGATCAACAGACCCTAGTTAAAAAGCCCGCAACTGAACTAGTTGCGGGCTTTTTACTTATTAGCTAATTAATTAAAGCGTTTCGCTATATTCAGTCATTACCTGTTCAACCCATGTTGCAATACGCTCATCGCTTAGCTCGTATTGGCTGTCTTCGTCGAGCGCAAGACCAACAAAATGTTTACCATCAGGGGTTAATGCTTTTGAGGCTTCAAACTCGTAGCTACTGTCATTTGGCCAAAAACCAAGTTGAGTAAATGTTTGCGTATTTATTTCATCGTGTAGCATGCCTAGGGCATCTTGAAACCATTGCCCGTAACCTTGTTGATCGCCCATGCCAAATAAAGCAATGGTTTTACCATTTAGGTTTACGTCGGCTATGTCGTCCCACTTTGACTCCCAGTCTTCTTGTATTTCACCAAAATCCCATGTTGAAATACCAAAGATGATAAAGTCGTACTGCTCTGCATTTTTTAGTGGCTCGTCTTTAATATTGTGCAGGGTAACTATATCGGCACCAATAATGTCGCGAATCTTTTCTGCTGCCATTTCGGTGTAGCACGTAGTAGAACCAAAAAATAAACCAATTTGCATCGTATTTATCACTGTGTAATTGCCTGATATGATAGGCTCAAGTTTACCGTAAGGTATTTTTAATTGATACCTTAGCAAAGCATGAGAGCATAATGTGACAACGCTATCTGACGATTCTTTTGAAAATAACAGCAGTATGAGCAGTAATAGCGACTACCTAGAAACCTTTTTAGATAGCCTGTACTTAGAACAAGGCGTAAGCGAAAATACATTAAGCGCTTATCGCAGTGATTTAGATAAGTTTTGCCTATTTTTAAAGGGCGAAAATTTAATGACAGTAACGGGGCTCGACATAGAAAGCTATTTAGCGCATCGAGTTGATTTAGGTTTAAAACCACGCAGTACAGCACGTAGCATTAGTGCGCTAAAGCGTTTTTATCAGTACTTTGTACGCGAAAAAATAATTAGTGATTCGCCCATGCTAAACATAGCTCAACCAAAAGCCGGACAGTCGTTACCTAAAACACTCTCAGAAGCTGAAGTTGAGGCATTGTTAAATGCGCCCAACACAGAAGAAGCGATGGGACTGCGCGACAAAGCCATGCTAGAGCTACTTTATGCAACGGGGTTGCGTGTAAGTGAGCTTGTTGGGCTTCGTATGGAGCAAATTAATTTGCGCCAAGCGGTGGTGTTTGTAAAAGGTAAAGGTAATAAAGAGCGCTTAGTGCCATTGGGTGAAGAAGCCATGTATTGGCTGGAGCAATTTTTAAAGGGTGGGCGTGCACAAATGATAAAACACGCCACCGATTTTGTGTTCCCATCTAAGCGCGGAGTAGGCATGACGCGACAAACCTTTTGGCATAGAATTAAACACTATGCTATTTTGGCATCAGTTGAGTCTCCATTATCGCCCCATACCATGCGCCATGCTTTTGCTACGCACTTATTAAATCATGGGGCAGATTTACGTGTGGTACAAATGATGTTGGGCCATAGCGATTTATCAACGACGCAAATTTATACCCATGTTGCCAATGAACGGTTAAAGTCGGTACACGCAGAGCATCATCCGCGAGCGTAAGTTTGAAAGTAAATATTATTAAGCCGGTCAATATATTAAGTATTTTTAGGATAGAGAGAAGTTATGAAAAAATTAATGTTAGCAGGTGCCATGTTGTGCACAAGTATTAGTGCATTTGCAAATGGCGTAGCTGTAACACCAGATGCTAATGATCCTATTATTACTAAATTTGCCGAGCTTGGTGTAACTGTAAAGCAAATTAACCCAAGCCCAGTAGCGGGTTTAAAAGAGTTGCTCACTAATAAGGGCGTGCTTTACGCAAGTCCAGATGGTCAATTTTTAATGCAAGGCACGTTAATCGATTTAAATAATCGTAACAACTTAACAGAGCAAGCATTAAACGGCGTGCGTGTAGAGGGCATTAAAGAATACGAAGATTCGATGATTGTGTACAAAGCACCAAACGAAAAACACAGTATTACCGTATTTACCGACATTAGCTGTGGTTACTGTCGTAAATTACATCGCGAGTTAGACGATTTACTTGATGCGGGTATTACCGTTAAGTACCTTGCGTTTCCACGTGGTGGCTTACAAGGTTCAGGCTACGCCGATTTAATGAACGTATGGTGTGCACGCGATCAGCAAGAAGCACTAACAGAAGCTAAGTCGGGTACAAGCACTAAAGTAGTTGCAGGCTGTAGCGCACCGGTTGCAGAGCATTACCAGCTTGGTCAAAGCTTTGGTATTAGCGGCACACCTGCCATTATTTTAGAAGATGGTACGATGATCCCAGGTTACCAGCCAGCAGCAGCACTAAAAGCAGCATTAGATGCTAACAAAGCGTCGTAATACGTTTTATAGCTAATAAAAAGGCCTTAATGGCCTTTTTTTGTCTTTTTAATACGACCCAATAAGTTAAAACTCTGCATGAAAAAATTGATCATTGCGCGTGAAAACGTTGACGACTCGCATCTACCGAGTAATTTACACCCTGTAATTAAACAAATTTATGCTAACCGCAATGTATTTAATGCCGACGAGCTAAATAACAGCGTAGCTACGCTTCACGACTTTAAATTGTTTAAAGATATCGACAAAGCCAGCGATTTATTAATTGAAGCATTAAAAGCGCAAAGCCAAATATTAATAGTCGGCGATTTTGATGCTGATGGCGCAACAAGTACTGCAACATTAATGCAAGGCCTTGAGATGTTTGGCTTTAAGCATTTAGATTACTTAATTCCTGACCGGTTTAGCTTAGGTTATGGTTTAAGCCCCGCACTTGCAGAGCAAATAGTACAAATAAAGCCTGATTTAGTGATCACCGTAGATAACGGCATATCGTGTATTGCTGGTATTGATATTTTAAAAGCGGTTGGTATTAAAGTGCTGGTAACAGATCATCACTTACAAGGTGAGCAGCTGCCCAATGCCGATGCAATAGTAAATCCAAATAGGCACGAATGTAACTTCCCGTCTAAATCTATAGCAGGCGTTGGCGTTGCTTTTTACTTACTAATAGCACTGAGAAGCGTAATGCGAGACCTTGGTTATTTTGAGCAGCAACCGCCGCCTAATTTAGCTAACTTGCTCGACATTGTAGCGCTTGGTACGGTTGCTGACGTGGTCGCACTTGATGCAAATAACCGCACCTTAGTACATCAAGGTTTAGCACGTATTCGCAGTGGTAAAACACGCCCAGGCATCACCGCGCTTATTGAAGTGGCTAACCGCAATGCTGCCCGCTTAAGCGCAAGCGACTTTGGCTTTTCACTTGCGCCGCGTTTAAATGCAGCAGGGCGATTAGACGACATGAGTTTGGGTATAGCATGCTTACTTAGCACCGATATAAATCAAGCACGTAGTATTGCCAGCGAGCTCGATAGTTTAAACTTTGCAAGGCGCGAAATAGAACAAGGCATGCAAGCCGAGGCGCAAGCCGTGCTTGATAGACTCGCATTTAGCGACGATAACGTCCCTGATGCAATCTGCTTGTTTCAAGACGATTGGCATCAAGGTGTTATTGGCATTTTGGCTGGTCGCTTAAAAGAAAAATACCACCGACCAACCGTTATATTTGCTGGTGGCGAAAATGGTGAAATAAAAGGTTCGTGCCGCTCTATAGAAGGGTTGCACATGCGCGACTTACTCGAAGGGCTTAATACTGCTGAGCCACACTTAATTAATAAATTTGGTGGCCACGCAATGGCCGCTGGTTTAAGTATTAACGAGCAACACTTTAATGACTTTAAAAAAGCGTTTGATGCTGCCGTGAGTGCGCAACTGAGTGAAGAAAGTAAACGCTGCATTGTATTTACCGACGGTGAGCTGCCAAACGATTGTTTTACGATGGAGTTTGCCCAGCTATTAAAGCAATCGGGCCCGTGGGGGCAGCAATTTCCTGAGCCGGTGTTTGAGCACACCTTTGAAGTAATACAGCAGCGCATAGTCGGCGAAAAGCATTTAAAGCTGGTGCTAAAGCATCAATCAGGGCGATTGGTTGACGCCATTGCCTTTGGTATTGATGTAAAAGAATGGCCCGACACAGAAGCGAAGTTTGTAAAAGTAGCCTATCAACTCGATATAAATGAGTTTAGAGGTAAATTTACTCTGCAATTAATAGTTAGAGAGCTTGAAAAAGTGCACTAAAAAATATGCACAAATCATGCATAAAAGGCTAATAAAGCGCGCGGTTTTTTGTTAAAATCGGGCGTTTTTATCATTTGACGATAATTTGTTGCGAAAATCCCATGTAAAGGGGCGCAATTACCTAGCCATTTTGGAGTGATGTACATGTTTGAAGTGAATCCTGTGATTAACCAAATCAAGGAAATTCGCGAACGTACTGAATTGCTTCGGGGGTACCTTTGACTACGCTCTTAAACAAGAACGCCTAGAAGAAGTTAACGCCGAACTTGAAGATTCAGCCGTATGGAATGAGCCTGAACGCGCACAAGCGCTTGGCCGTGAAAAATCAGCATTAGAGGCTGTTGTTGAAACAATCGACAACCTTGTAGCCGGTACTGACGACGTTGAAGGTCTACTTGAACTTGCTGTAGAAGCCGAAGATCAAGATACCTTTGATGAAGCACAAAGCGAACTTAGCGATCTAAACGAGCAGTTAGAAGGTTTAGAGTTTCGTCGTATGTTTTCAGGTCCTCATGACTCAAACGATGCGTACCTTGATTTACAATCGGGTTCTGGCGGCACTGAAGCACAAGACTGGTGTAACATTCTACTTCGTATGTATTTACGTTGGGGCGAGGCTAAAGGCTTTAAAGTTGAGCTAGTTGAAGCAACTGACGGTGATGTTGCCGGTATTAAAGGCGCAACAGTTCGCTTTGTTGGCGAATACGCTTACGGTTGGTTACGTACAGAAACAGGCGTTCACCGTTTAGTGCGTAAAAGCCCGTTTGACTCAAGTGGTCGTCGTCATACCTCATTTGCTTCTGCGTTTGTATACCCAGAGATTGACGATAATATTGAAATTGATATTAATCCGTCAGACCTACGTATAGACGTTTACCGTGCATCAGGCGCGGGTGGTCAGCACGTTAATACCACCGAATCGGCGGTTCGTATTACTCACGTACCAACCAATACCGTAGTGCAGTGTCAAAACGAGCGTTCACAGCATAAAAATAAAGCCCAAGCGATGAAGCAGTTAAAAGCTAAATTATTTGAGCTTGAGCTACAGCAGCAAAATGCTGAAAAACAAACGCAAGAAGACGCTAAATCTGATATAGGGTGGGGTAGCCAAATACGTTCATACGTACTTGATGACGCACGTATTAAAGATTTACGTACAGGCGTTGAAAACCGCAATACCCAATCGGTACTTGACGGTAACTTAGATAAATTTATTGAAGCCAGCCTTAAATCTGGCCTATAACCACCAAGCTAATAAAGAGCTAAAAAATGACTGATAAAATCCAAGACGAAAACAAGTTAATCGCTGAGCGTCGCGGCAAGTTAGACGCGATACGCGAAAATTGCCCAGCCAACGGTCATCCAAACCAATTCCGTCGTGAGCATTACACGGCTGATTTGCAAGCCCAGTTTGGTGATAAGAGCAAAGAAGAATTAGTTGAACTACAAGAAGTTGTGTCTATTGCTGGACGTATTTTAGCAAAGCGTGGACCGTTTTTTGTAATTCAAGACATGAAAGGTCGTGTACAAGCGTATGCATCTAAAGATGTTCAAAAAGACCTTAAAGAAAAATATGGTCAGCTAGACACTGGCGATATTATAGGTGTTAAAGGCGCGTTAAATAAATCGGGTAAAGGCGATTTATACGTAGAAATGACTGAGTATCAATTACTAACTAAGTCACTTCGCCCGTTACCTGAAAAATTCCATGGCTTATCAGATCAAGAAACAAAGTACCGCCAACGTTATGTTGACTTAATTACTAACGAAGCAACGCGCGAAACATTCCGCATTCGCTCACAAGTAGTTGAAGGCATTCGTCGCTTTTTAGCAGAACGTGACTTTATGGAAGTAGAAACACCTATGCTACAGGTTATACCTGGTGGTGCATCTGCGCGTCCGTTTGTAACTCACCATAACGCGCTTGATATCGACATGTACCTACGTATAGCGCCAGAGCTTTACTTAAAGCGCTTAGTGGTAGGTGGTTTTGATCGTGTATTTGAAATTAACCGTAACTTCCGTAACGAAGGGTTATCTACACGTCACAACCCAGAATTTACAATGATTGAATTTTACCAAGCATACGCTGATTACATCGACCTGATGAACATCACCGAAGATATGCTACGTACTGTTGCAGAAAACGTACTAGGTAGTGCAATTGTAGTTAATACAACTAAGGACGAAAACGGCGAAGTTATCGATTCAGTTGAATACGACTTTGGTCAACCGTTTACACGTTTAAGTATGGCGGATGCTATCTTAAAATATAACCCTGAGTTTGATGCTGCGGTATTTAACGACCCAGAAAACCATTTTGAAGAGTTAAAAGCGTACGCTAAACAAGTGCACGTTAAAATTCCTGAAAACTGTGTTTGGGGCCCAGGTAAGTTTCTTTGTGAAATATTTGAAGAAACAGCAGAGCACATGCTTATTCAACCTACGTTTATTACTGGTTACCCGTGGGAAGTATCACCACTTGCACGCCGTAACGACGAAAACCCATTTGTTACCGACCGTTTTGAGTTTTTTGTTGGCGGCCGTGAACTTGCAAATGGTTTCTCTGAGCTTAACGATGCACAGGACCAAGCTGAGCGCTTCACTCGTCAAGTTGAAGAGAAAGACGCAGGCGATGATGAAGCAATGCACTACGACGAAGACTACATACGCGCACTAGAGTACGGCTTACCGCCAACGGCTGGTGAAGGTATTGGTATTGACCGTTTAGTAATGTTGTTTACTGATTCATCAACAATTAAAGACGTTATTTTGTTCCCGCATATGCGTCCACAAGCTGACTAATCTTTAGTAGAACAAAGTAAGTTAATAAACGCCGCTTAATAGCGGCGTTTTTTTGCTTATAATTAGTGTTTTAATTAATAAGTACTACACTAAAAATTAAAGGTAATTATTAGTGCTGATTAATGTGCAATTCAGCTTCACTAACTTATTGTTATTGGAAGTTTTTAATATTAAAACTAACAGTGCTATAACTTTTTAGTATGATTGTTTTTTAAACATATGTTGTGTTTATACAAAGGTTTTAGCTAGAATACGCACGAAATTTACACTGCTGGTATTTAGCAGTTAAATATAGATTCTTAAAGGACTTAGAATAATAGTATGAAAGACAAACGAGTAGATGATTTATCAGAAGAATGCACATCAGAGCAAGAACGAAACGCTTACTACCGTGCTTGTATCGCTGAATTTCAACAATTAGGTTACCAAGAACAGTATTTGGCTCAGTTAACTGATGACTTAGTTCCCGTGCTAGGTGTTAATCCTTCAAATAAAAATACGTAACCCGCTTAAATTTCAAACTAATTACACTTTTAAACCAAGCATATGTGCAATCTGTAACCATATAGTCGTTTTTGGTAGAAAAGTGTTTGACATATTTTCTGAAATCTTTATTATACGCCCCACAAGACGGAGAGGTGTCCGAGTGGCCGAAGGAGCTCCCCTGCTAAGGGAGTATAGAGTTTGTAGCTCTATCGAGGGTTCGAATCCCTCCCTCTCCACCATTTCTTTTAATGGCGTGTTTTGTACAATTTTAAAGTATGGGTGCATAGCTCAGCTGGATAGAGTACTCGGCTACGAACCGAGCGGTCGGAGGTTCGAATCCTCCTGCGCCCACCATACTTTAATAACTCGCTTAGAGTCTAAATAAGCAAACTATAAAGTGGGTGCATAGCTCAGCTGGATAGAGTACTCGGCTACGAACCGAGCGGTCGGAGGTTCGAATCCTCCTGCGCCCACCACTTTATAGACTCTCACTTAGAGTAAAAATAAGTAAAACTCTCACTTAGAGTAAAAACAAGTAAAAATGAAAGTGGGTGCATAGCTCAGCTGGATAGAGTACTCGGCTACGAACCGAGCGGTCGGAGGTTCGAATCCTCCTGCGCCCACCACTTTCATGTTTTCATACACTTTTAAGTGTAAGAAAAATAAACCGATGGAAATCGGTTTTTTTATGCCTGAATTAATACGCTCTGCTTAGAGTTTAAATAAGCAATCTATGAAAGTGGGTGCATAGCTCAGCTGGATAGAGTACTCGGCTACGAACCGAGCGGTCGGAGGTTCGAATCCTCCTGCGCCCACCACTTTCATAAACAAGCCGACATTAAGTCGGTTTTTTTGTGCCTAAAATAAAGTGAAGTGAAGTGAAGTGTAGGTTTAGGTGGATTGAGAACCAAGCAGTCGGAGGTTCACTCTTACAAGATACGTCCTGCGCCCACCACTTTCATAAACAAGCCGACATTAAGTCGGTTTTTTTGTGCCTGAAATAAAGTGAAATGTAAGCTACCACTCCTGTAGCCGCAGAGCTTGCTCGCGTGAGAAGCGCCAGCTTCTAATTACTTACCACCGATATAACTGATACTTTATTTACGAGCTTCGTTCGTCGCGTCAGCAAGCTGTAAGCCTACAAGTAAAACCAGCCCTAATCTTTAAATCTAAACTCCGAGCTTATTCATCCGTTGTAGACGCAGAGCTTGCTCGCGTGAGAAGCGCCAGCTTCTAATCAGTTATCTAATCAAGCCCACTTAACCCTTTTCTAAAGCTGCTCTTTAATATTACCTATGTTATTTTAAACGCCTTGTTTAAAAGGATATTGCAGTATGTTTAAAACCCTATTTATTACGTTATTTTTTATTTTTAGCGCTATTTTTATTCCAAGCGTGCAAGCCAACGAAGCTAACAACTCACTTGTAGTAGGTGCGCAGCAATATGCTAAATATTTACCGCAGTTAAAAAATAAACGTGTAGGGCTAGTAGTCAATCAAACATCAATTATAGGGCAAACTCACTTAGTAGATGCTCTGCTGGCTAAAAGCATAAACATAACTAAAATTTTTGCACCAGAGCATGGCTTTAGGGGCGATCACGATGCAGGCGCACATGTAAAAAATGCCGTTGATAGCAAAACGGGTATTCCGCTTATTTCTATTTACGGTAAAAATAAAAAACCAAGCCAAGCTGCTTTAGCCGATGTTGATGTCATTATTTTTGACATTCAAGATGTGGGAGTGCGCTTTTATACTTACATAAGCTCTATGCACTACATGATGGAAGCTGCTGCAGAGCAGAGGATAGAATTTTTAGTACTCGACAGACCCAACCCAAATATTGCCTACGTTGATGGACCAATATTAGAGCCAGAATTTAAATCGTTTGTAGGCATGCACCCAATTCCTGTATTACACGGCATGACTGTTGGCGAACTTGCCAAAATGATCAAGGGCGAGGGCTGGATCAATAAAGCGCCCGATTTAAAATTAACTGTGATCCCTGTCGATCATTACACTCGCAAAAGTGCTTATAGTTTGCCTGTAAAACCTAGCCCTAATTTACCTAACGATCAGGCCATTGCACTTTATCCGTCGCTTTGCTTTTTTGAAGCAACGCCTATCAGTATTGGTAGAGGCACCGACTTTGCGTTTCAGGTAATTGGTTACTCGCCAATTACATTGGGCGATTTTAGTTTTACACCGCGCGCAATTAAAGGCGCTGCTTTAAACCCTAAATTTAAAAACCAAACCGTGCAAGGGCTCGATTTAAGACAAGCAAATATTACAGGTTTAAATTTAACTTACTTAATAAATGCGTACACGGAGCTTAGTAAAAACAACATCTCGTTTTTTGAGCGCGCTGAGTTTATGGATAAACTAGCGGGTACTAATAAATTGCGCTTAGCTATTGAAGCAGGGCAATCAGAAGCGCAAATAAAACAAAGCTGGCAGGCGGGGCTTGTGCAATTTAAAGCGCAAAGAGCGCCTTACTTGTTATATAAATAAGGGCTAAGCATGTTTATCGCTTTAAAAAATCAAAGGTGTAGTTATATAAAAAAAGCATTTATAGCGGCGTTAAGCTTTATTATTGTGGGTTGTAGTACACCACCTGAGCCTATTAGCTCGGTGCTACCACTTACAAAGAGCCAACTTGTAGAGCTGCCTAATGCACAAGTGGTTGTAACGTTTCCTGAGGTAAATCCAAGTAGCCGGTTTTATGTAAATAACCGAGGAACGTTTAAAGCTTACAAAGGGCGCGGGCAATTATTAATACAAAACCATAACGCACAAAGCGCCGATATTTACATTAATAATCAAAAGCTCGACGTTAACCAACTTAGCGCCAACACTCTATACAATTACAGTTTGGCAAAAAATACTCACAACGGTGTTAATACCTTTAAAGTTGAAAATATTCTCCCTGCTGGCGCAAGCTTAACACTGCGTTTTGCATTTCCTACTTTAAGTGATGAACCAAAAAAGCATATAGATTTTACTGAAGTAGACACATTAATTGAACGCGATGTAAAAGCAGGTTTTCCTGGGGCTGTATTGGCTGTTGTTAAAAATGGCGAGCTAATAAAGTTAACCGCCTATGGCGATGCAAAACAATATCAGCAAAGTGACTTAATGCTACTTCGCCCAGAGCCAATGCAAACTAATACCTTGTTTGATTTGGCCTCAAACACCAAAATATTTGCCACCAACTTTGCACTTATGAAATTAGTAAGTGAAGGGCTGTTAAATATTAATAAACCCGTGCAAAGCTACCTAAGCGAATATAAAGGCGAAGGGCGAGCAAAGCGCACAGTAAAAGACTTACTCACACACAGCGCCGGATACCCGCCAGTATTTGACTTTCATCGTAAAGATGGCAGCTACGGCAACGCGTTTTATTCGCAAAACAGTAAAACCACCAAACAGCTATTACTTACCAGCGTGCCTTTTAGTAGTAAATCATCTGGGCAGCATGTTTACTCAGATATTGATTACATGATTTTAGGCGTACTCATTGAGCGCATAACTGGGCAGCCCCTTGACGAATACCTAGAGCAGCAAGTGTACGCGCCATTAAAATTAACTAACACGTTATTTAATCCACTTAAAAAAGGCTTTAAGCCGCAGCAATTTGCAGCCACTGAGCTTAGCGGCAACACACGAGACGGGCGCATTAAGTTTGATAATGTTCGTACCACTGTTTTACAAGGCCAAGTGCATGATGAGCGCGCTTACTACTCACTTGATGGCGTAGCAGGGCATGCAGGGTTGTTTAGTAACGCTCACGACTTAGCCGTGCTTTGCCAGCTATTACTAAATAATGGCGGCTACGGCGACCAACAATTATTTAGTGCCAGTGCCTTAGCACAATTTTTAACGCCGCAAAGCAGCGATGAGACCTACGGGCTTGGCTTTAGGCTAGCTGGTAACAACCAAGCAAGGCGCTGGCACTTTGGCCCTTATGCAAGCGCGCAGGCTTATGGGCACACAGGTTGGACGGGGACAGTGACCGTAGTTGACCCCGCTTACGATTTAGCTATTATTTTACTTACCAATGCTCGCCATACTGCAATTAAAGGCTCGCTAAAACGTTACGAATTTACAGGTAAACAATTTGAAACCGCGCAGTATGGATCGGTAGTGTCGCTTATTTATGAAGCGCTACTAAATCAATAAGCTATCGTATAGGTTAAAACGTACTAACAGCATTACTCTAAGTGATTTATTTACAGGTGACTTGAGTAAGCCAATCCATTAAGCTAAGCGGTTTACAAATCTAAGCCAGTTTATGCTGCTAGGCTTAACAAATAAGCGATAAAACGCGTACAAAGCGAGAGTGGCTCGCTAATAATTAAGGTTAACTTTTTATGCATTGGTATTCTATTTTACCGCCGCTAATTGCGATTGCTATCGTGTTTTGGCGAAAAGAAGTGATTATGGCGCTACTTGTTGCTGTTGCTTCTTCTGAGTTTTTACTTGCCCTTCAGGGCGAAGGTAATAGCTTGTTTGACACTTTTTTAAATACCATAGAACGTATTATTTCGGTTGCCAGCTCGCCAGGTAATACACGCATATTAATATTTAGTATTTTAATTGGTGCACTGCTTGCCTACATTCGCGAATCTGGCGGCGTTGCAGCAACGGTTAATATGTTAATGAACAAAGGTATTGCAAAAAGTAAGCGCCAAGTGGGCTTTTTAACCATGTTTACCGGCATTGCGGTGTTTATAGAATCTAACTTGAGCGTACTTACCTCAGGGATTTTATCGCGTGGCTTATTCGACAAATTTAAAATGAGCCGAGCGCGTCTAGCGTACATTATTGATAGCACCAGTGCGCCAGTGTGTATTTTAATACTGCTTAATGGCTGGGGTGCGTTTGTACTTGGTTTGTTAGGTAACTACGAGCTAGGTGAGTCGGCTGTATCGGTGTTATGGGGCAGCGTAGGGTATAACTTTTACGCCATAATTACCCTTGCCATTGTTTTTTATACCATCGCGTTTGATAAAGTGCATGGCCCAATGAAAGAAGCCGAAGAGAAACTAGAGCTTCAAACAACTGACTTAAAAGAAGAAGTAAAAGGCTCTAAAGCGCGTTACATGTTAATCCCGCTTATTACGCTTATTACCAGCATGGTTGGCTTTATGTATTACACCGGAAATGGTGTATTAGCAGAGGGCAGCGGCTCTAAATCAGTATTATATGCAACGGTTTTAGCCATTGTTGTCGCTTACTTTTTAATGATTGGCTCACGTAAATTTACGCATCATCAATTAGTTGATACCGGTTTTAAAGGTATGGGCGAATTAATGCCATTAGTCGCCATTGTACTGCTTTCGCTTACACTTGGCGCAAGCTTAAAAGAGTTGGGTACTGGTGTATTTGTAGCGTCACTTGTTGGCGACTACCTACCTATTTACTTAATCGTACCTGTGCTGTTTTTAACCGGCGCAGTAATGTCGTTTACTACGGGTACATCGTGGGGCACGTTTGCTATATTAATCCCAATTGGTGTGCCACTTATTCAAGCGCTAGGTTTACCACCGTCGCTTGTGGTAGGTGCTATTTTGGGTGGTGGTATATTTGGCGATCACTGCTCGCCTATATCCGACACCAGCGCTGTATCGGCTATTGCATCGGGGTGTGACTTACTCACCCACGTTAAAACGCAGCTACCATATGCCTTATTTGGTGGCGGCCTTACATTTTTAGCGTACTTAGTAACAAGCATTATTGTTTTATAAAATACAATTGCTTAAATAGTCAAAAGCCTGCTTATTGCAGGCTTTTTTGTTTTTAAATTAAGACCGAGGCTAGTAATACCAAGCTTAACGACGCTCTAGCTATTAAATAAACAATTTAAATATAGACTTAAGTACCCGTATTTATATTTTTTAGGTTATTGTATAGCATGAGCTTTAAGCTTTTTGGTAGCTATAAATTCTTACTTTTTAACTCATATAAGGCTGTAAACCCACACTATGTTTGTAATTGATAATATCATTCTCGTTAGTGCCATTTTAATTTTACTTGGAGTGATCTCGAGCAAGTTATCTGCACGCGTTGGCTTACCGGTGCTGGTGCTATTTTTACTTGTAGGTATGCTCGCAGGTGAAGATGGTATTGCAGGTATTTCATTCGACAACGCAGAGGCCGCACATGCTCTGGGTACTCTCGCGCTTGCTATTATTCTATTTGATGGTGGCTTACAAACGCCCACCAGTTCAATTAAACAAGTGTGGAAACCCGCGTCTGCTTTAGCAACCATCGGTGTGTTATTTACCGCTGTAATTACAGGCCTTGTGGCCACTTATATTTTAGACCTACCCATATTACAAGGTGTATTACTGGGCGCCATTGTTGGTTCTACAGATGCCGCAGCCGTGTTTGCACTTTTACGAAGTGCGGGTATTCACTTGAATAAAAAGCTTAAATCGACCCTTGAAATAGAAAGTGCCTCGAACGATCCAATGGCTATTTTTCTAACGGTTGGTTTGCTCGAAATGCTCGTTAATGACATGCCAGTAGGGCTGGGTTTACTACAGTTATTTGCTCAACAAATGGGTGTTGGCGCTATTTGTGGTCTTTTAATTGGTAAAATATCGGTTTGGTTTATTAATCGCATTAAACTAAATGCATCGGGTTTGTATTTAGTGATGGTAACCGCATTTGGACTGCTTTCATTTGGCCTTTCTGCAACGCTCGGCGGCAGTGGATTTTTAGCTGTATTTATAACGGGTGTTATTTTAGGGAACAGTAAATTTGTATATAAACGCGGTATTTTTCTGTTTCATGACGGCTTAGCATGGCTTGGGCAAATAACCATGTTTGTTGTATTAGGACTTCTTATTAACCCATCGTCGTTGGTTGATGTATGGCTAGAAGGATTGCTTATTGCATTGGCACTCATTTTTGTTGCTCGCCCATTAGCGGTAGCGCCTATTTTAAAACTGTTTGGCTTTAATAATCGCGAAACCTTATTTGTATCTTGGGTTGGCCTTAGAGGCTCAGTACCCATTATTTTAGCTATATTCCCATTATTATTTGGCCTTTCAGGGGCTGAACTTATTTTTAATGTTGTTTTTTTCGTGGTGTTAATTTCAGCCACGTTACAGGGCTCAACAATGCCGTGGATGGCTAAAAAACTAAATTTAGTAGAGCCGCCACCTGATTTGGCTGCTGCAACGCTCGAAATCACAGCACTAAACGATATTGATATAGAAATTGTAGAATACACTTTAAGTGACGTTTCTCGGGTTTCTGGGCGTAGCTTGTCACATGCTGCACTTCCTGAGAGTGTGGTTGTTGCTATGATCACACGGGGCCCGTCAATCATACCGCCACGAGGCTCAACTAAGTTAAAACCAAACGATCATTTATTTGTTGTTTTAAAACCAGATAACAGACCTTTTGTTGATTTAGTTTTTACAGCAACCGATAAAACAAACCATCAAGATAGCCACTTAGCCCACAACGAACTTAAAGTGAAAGGGGTAACGTTGGTAGGTGATATATTTTACTCTTACCATATGCACATAGACGCCCCAGAGGGCATAAGCTTGGAAGAAGTGATTAACCAAAAGCTTTCAGGAGAAGTCAGTAAAGGGGCTATTGTTGTTATTGGTAATGTGCAAATACGCGTTATAACAATGGTACATACACGCATAGTCACCATTGGCTTAAAGTATTTAAACAATCCAGAAAAGCGACTTTTAAAGCAGTAATCATTAACAGTGATTTGTTAGATGGTGACACCGCGTTTATAGCTAAGTAGGTTGGGTTGAGTGACACGAAAACAAACGGTTCTCCAATGCAAAGAGCACACCCAAAGCTAGTTATAGGTAGTGTTTTTTGTAGGCGCATAGCTTGCTGGCGCGTCGGGCGGTAGCCCGAAATCTATGCATAGCCTTAAGGCCAAAGTCATATTACATTTCTTAGCTAATAAGGTTAGACCCTCGGACTCAATTTATTCTTGGCAGTATTATAAATAACAACCGAGCAAGCACTGCTTTAATCTGGGTATTACTCTGCGTTTGACCAAAATGAATCTCTTAGGTAGGCTAAATATATAAAATCAACTCGAACTGATTAGATGAAAGATAATAAAAATATAAGGTTTATAGATTTAACCACTAAAAATTTGGGGGTTATTTCTACAATTATCTTCTTTATCTACACTATATTTTGTTATTTCTGGACAGTGATTTACTTTAATAATTGGGGCGTTTTTGCTTTTGATTATTTATCAAATACTGACATTTATAATTTCACTATAGTATCTAGCGGTCTCCCTTTTTCACTAACACTTATTCTACTGACTCTATCAATAATTAAAGCTACAAAGGATATTTTTCATCTATTAGAGGAAAAAGATCGTACCAAGGGAATAGTTTATAGTGATAAGCATACTGGGTATGAAAAAGAAACTAATATGCTATTTGTAAACGCTCTAACTATAGTGATTTTGATGTTAGTGTCATATGCGGCTTACGGTTATCACTTAAAGTCTATTTCATCTAAGATTGAGTTAGCCAAATATAAGATAATAATTAAAAATCGTGAAGATAATATGTGTGGTCATATTATTAGTAATGTAGGTGATAATATAGTTATATGGGATTACAGCTCTGATAAAGTTGTGGCTTTAAACAAGAGTGCAGTCGAAAGTTACAGTGAGATGAGGTTGTCTCCACCTCCATTTGAATACAAATTGATATACCCTGATGGAACCTCAACGCCGCGTAAACATGGCTGGACTTCACAACCCCCCAGAAATATAAGAATAGAAACTGAAGACACTAAAAAAGCACTTAAGGAGTGGAAAAATAGTTTCCTAAAGCAGTGCTCCCACTCAGGATGAAAATATATTTTTAGTGACTATTCAAACGCTAATTGCGCTAAGTTGGCTTCCTAAATAAGTTCTGACTGGTAAATTTTCTCTGTTAATCTTTAAAGTTATTGTCTAATAGTTGAATGACTTTTAAACCTTTGGGGGTTATTTTTGCTTAGTCGCAAACAGTTCATTAACCTCTACACATCTTAACCCCAGCTCCTGCATGTTTAAGCGCAATAATTTGCCCTTTGCCGTTATGCGCCATAGCCAGCATATCACCTGTGTTTATATTACTTTCTACCGCATGTTTACCCTTTAAATCACTGAGCAGTGAATGCTTAATTTGCACTAGCACCTCGTCATTACAGCTGGCTATGTACCAGTCGTTATCTACCTTCACTAGAGTGCCGTATTCTATGTGGCGTTGTTGGTGGCGGCGTAAATCGTTAGCTAATTGGCTATCGAGTGCGTGTTTTTGCTCTGTAAAGGTGCTTGCGTAGCTACCTGCTTGATTTATTTCGTGTGTTTTAATAATTGAATAGTCGTGAATGTCTATAGTGTTAAATACGCTATTAAGCACGGTTTTAGGCTCAGTATTTATTACGTTGTTATTATCAAACACAATAAAGGCGAACACACCGAGTGCGCAGGCAAGGCTGGTTAGCTGTAGCGTAAAACTAAACCTTGTGGGCTTTTTAGGCTTTGTGTGCGTGGCTGTATTAAGTAGCGCTTTTTGTTGATCGCTTGTAAGTGTTATGCGCTCTTTTCGCTCTTTGTAGTGTTGTGTGAGCTTTTGATCAAACGGCTCATCAGGCTTGTTCATTGTTTGCTCCTAATAAACGTTTAAGGTGTTGCTTGGCGTAGCGCAGCCTTGTTTTAATGGTCTCAAGGCTGCTTTGCGTTATAAGTTCTATGTCGGCAAGCGAAAAGCCTTCTTGTTGCAAGGTTACGGCTTCGCGCTGTACAAAGCTAAGTTGTTTTAGGGCGGCGTCGAACGCGTCGTAACTTATGTTTGAGCTGCCTATAGTTAAGCCACTTTCGCTTTTATCATTTTGTGCTGCTAAATGCGTGTTTTCGTCAAGCTCTACAAAGTGCTGTTGCCTGCGGTATTCGTCAATGAGTGTGTTGCGGGCAAGTTTAAATAACCACGCTTTGGGTGTGGTTTGTGCTTGGTAAAGGTGGCGTTTTTCGATTACTTTTAGCCATGTTTGTTGGCTTACGTCGTATGCTAAATGCGTATTAGATTGCGTAACAAGGTAGTGGTATAAGTCGTTACTGTAGAGGGCTATAAGCTGCTCTAAGTAACGATTGTCGCCACTTTTTGCGTAACTTGCCATGCAGTCCTTGCTTGGCGTTTCAAATAACCATGACTTAATACTTAGTAGCATAGGCGTTTAGTCCGTTAAATAGAGTTATCTAATTTAAAATCGAGCTGTACGGTTTGACCTGTTTGTAATTGTGCCACACCTTCAATTACTTTGGGGCGATATTTCCAGCGTTTAATTGCTCTTATTGCTTCGCGGTCAAAGGTACGTTTTGGCTCGGCGTTAATAACTACTGGGTCGATTACTTCCCCCGTTGGCGAAATACTAAAGCTTAGTTGCACCCAACCTTCAACACCATCGCGTGCTGCTGTGGTTGGGTATTTAGGGTTTATGCGCACTATGGGTGTTGCATCCCCTGTTGGGCGATTAATGGTGTTGTTAATGTCGCCACCAAAATCGTCAATCGTAACTGGCGTAAAGTCGCTAATTGCCAACACAGGATCCGCTGATGTATCAAGCGGTGGAGCTTTTTGCGGCACTTTAGGCATAGGTGGTGGCGGCTGTATTTTTTGTATATGCCTTACTTTTGAATCCTCAGGCGCTTGAAAAATCTCTACTATAATATCGCCCCCAGGTTTAACCGGTGCGCGTTGCTCGCCACTTATTAAATATTGCATAAACGCAAAAGCTGCAAAGGTCATCGCGGCGCCGCCAATAAAGGCGGTCGATGTTTTAATAAATACTGGGTTGTTAGGTACTTCAAGTGTGTGCATAAGCCGCTCCAAATTTTATTGACCACTACAATTAGGGTGTTTTCAAAGCTATAACGGGTGGCAAATCAAAAAGGGGTGAAATAATTTTATAAAAAATGTGGGGTTTAGTTACAATAGCTATTCGCATTCTTTTACTTATTAACTTTTTAGGCTGTTATGCAACTCATTGAAATAAATAAAGCGCGTTACCGTAAACATTTAAACCGTGTTATTGCAGGATGTGGTATTGGTTTGGCTGTAGGCAGCTTGGCTATATCGCAAACGTTGATTGCTTTATTTCCCGATGAAAGTGGTAGCCACTTTCATTGGAACTTAATAGGCGTTGCTATTACAAGCGTTGGGCTTGCGTGGTTACTTAATAAATACCGTACACATAGCTTTATGACTGAAGTTGTTTATGTGTGGGAGCTTAAAAAAGCACTTAATAAAATAACCCGTAAAATGGCTAAGTTAAAAGCCGCTGGCCGTGAAGGTAATGCCGATGCGTTATTAGCGATTCATTATAGCTACGCGGGCTCTCGGTTATTGTGGCAACTAGACGATAACCTAATCACCATGGACGATTTAGCCATTAAACAAGCTGAGCTCGAATCTGTTGCAGCGCAACATAACGTAACGCTTAACGTTGAAGATTACGATGAAAGCATTTTAAAACAGTTTTAAAGCTTAGATTTTTAAATTAGTGAGAGGAGCCTTAATGAAAAAAGTACTCATAGTGTGTTTAGGTAATATTTGTCGCTCGCCAACCGCAGAGGCGGTATTAAAAGCCCGTGCTAAAAAACTAGGTGTTAACGTTAAAGTTGATTCGGCAGGGACTATTGGTTACCACGAAGGTAAAACGCCTGATAGTCGCTCAATGGCAGCAGGGGAGAAGCGCGGTTACAGCTTTAAAGGTATTTATTCACGTAAAGTGCGTACAAGCGACTTTACTGAGTTTGATTTAATTTTAGCGGCCGATACGCAAAATTTAGCTGATTTAAAAGCCCAGTGCCCTGAGCATCTACAGTACAAATTAGCGCTGTTTTTAGAATATGGCGAGCAAGCCCAAAGCGCTATTCCCGATCCCTATTACGGCGGCGATGATGGCTTTGAAAATGTGCTCAATTTAATAGAAGCGGCTAGCGATAAAATACTCGCTAAAATTTAATCCCTATTTTATTACTAAAGCTAAATTTAACGAGCTTTTAGTCGTATTGCATGGCGTCCCTAAAGTAAGTACATTTTATACTTACTCAAAGGGAACTTTATGAAAATAAAAATATTACTACTCACTTTATCTATCGCTTCTTGTTCTACTTTTGCTAATGATGTTAGTTTTTCGATTGGGGGTGGCTATCCTTACTTAGTTATTCCTGAGGTATCTTTATCGGCTAACGACGACACACAACGCTGGTATGCAAACTATAAACTAGGCCTTGATGATGGATTTTCTGCCGGTTTTGAACAAGCAGTTAGCGATAATAAAAAACATGCTTTTGGCGTACTTGTGGGCGCTATTGGTGCAAGAGATACAGACCAAGAGTGTGAAAGTTCAACTAATGATGTAGCAACTGACTTTGCTAATACGCTAGGTTGTGTAATTGGCGGTATTTTTGATGAAGAAACAACAAATGGTATAGGGCTTACGTACAACTACAACTTTAATGGATTGAACAGCGCTGGTTTTAGATTAAAGCTAGATGTGGGCTACGGTAAAGCAAGCGATAGCAATGAAAAAAGAGCCGATGGCGGAATTAGCGTAAGTTATGAATTTTAACTACGTAGAATTTGTATTAGTTGGTATTAAAAAAGACGCTTAAAGCGCCTTTTTTAATGAGCCGCTTTTAGTGGCGGTTAATTTTAAAGTCGAGTTGTACTTGAGAAATAGCGCTAACAGGTTTGCCATTTTCAAACTTTGGCGCGTAACGCCATTGCTCAAGCGCTGCTTTGGCTGATTTTTCAAATGCGCTGCCGCCTTCTGAGCTAAGTACTTTTGGGTTTTTTACAAAGCCAGCTGCGTCTACCTCAAACTCCATAACAACGCTACCATCGGTACTAAATCTGGCTTTGTTAACTGGGTATTTAGGATTAACACGATAGAGTGGTGTTTGCTCTTGCGATTCTTTCCATGGCACCATTTGAGCGATAGCTAGGCAATGTTTAGTTGCTTCTTCGCTTTTACCTTGCTTTTCGTACAGACCTACAAGCTTTGAATGAGCTGTTAGCTCTGCACTGTGATCAAAGTTTAAGTTACTATCGAATACAGTAACTATACGATTTAGCCTTTCAATCGCTTGATTGTATCTTTTACGACCCTCTGCGAATGAGGCCATTAAAAAATCGGCTTTTATGCGCTCTAGTGAGTTTTCAGGTAAGTTTTCTTGGTAGTATTCGTCGGCCTCTTCTAGGTAGTTTTTAGCCTCACGATATTTTTTAGAACTAAACTTTTTAGCCAGTAGCGTTGCAGCTTCAAGTTTCATGTCGGCTAAAAACTTAGGGTTATTTTGTGTTTTAGCTATACCTATTACTTGTTCTAAAAAGTTAGCTGCTTTGTAAGCTGATGTTGTGTAGTTAGCTTTTCCGAGCAGTGCATCAACTGTTTCTATTGATTGTTTGCCGTGATTAGCCGCTAAAATAGTATGTGCTTCATCATAAAGTGCAAAACGTTGTTCGTATAGCTCATCGCCGTAGCCTTTAATAGCTTTAGCGTAGTTAATAGCTAAGTTAGCAGTATTGTCGTCGCTTTTACCGTAAACGGCTTTACCTGATGTGTAAGCAAGTTTGGCAGCTTGTTGCACGTTTTCGTCTGCTTTAACTGCTGCTAAATAGCTTTGGTATGCTTGGTTAAATACCGTTTGAGGATCGCTTGCTTGGCTGGCGAATGCTGTAGTGCTTAAAGTTGTTGCGCTTAAAGCAGACAAACTTAAACCGATAAATAAAGCGAGTTGCTGACGTTTCATAATAATCCCTATCGTTGTTTAAAATACAAAATACCAAACGTGCCTGTAGGTGTCACTGATTAAGGTAAATCAACGTAAATAATATTGGCGGTTATTTGTATTAATTTATTGCTTAACAATCATTGAAAATAACGCCTGTCGTCGCCATATATTTGCCATAAACAGTCTTGTACTACGGTGTATTTATCCTATTTTGTGATACTATCACTTTATTGTCGTGTCGTAGTTATTTAAATATTTGGATTTGTCGTGGCGCAAGTAAGAGCAAGAGTCCAGCTTAAAGTTGGCAGAAATAGTGATATCCCTGCAGAAATAATCTCATTTACTGATTTAAAAGATGGTAAAGAACATATTGCTATGGTGTTTAATAACGCCGATACAGAGCAAGATGTACCGCTAATTCGTATGCATTCAGAATGCCTAACGGGCGATGTATTTTACTCATCGCGTTGTGATTGTGGTGAGCAGCTAAATGAATGTATTGAAATGATGCACGAGCAAGGCGGTATTTTATTGTATTTACGCCAAGAAGGCCGTGGCATTGGTTTATACAACAAAATAGACGCTTACGTATTGCAATCGCAAGGTATGAACACCTACGAAGCTAATAATCATTTAGGCTTTGCTGATGATTTACGTGACTTTTCGGATGCGGTATTAATGCTCAATGCGCTTAATTTAAGTCACGTTAAATTAATGACTAATAATCCTAAAAAGCTTAATGCATTAAAAGATGCCGGTATTAATGTTGACTCGGTTGTGGGCACACATGCGCACATTAAAGCGGGTGTTGCGGGTAATAAATCGTACCTAGAAACAAAAATTAAGCATGGCGCGCATATGTTAGATATTAAGAAAATTAAAAAACCTTAATTATTTAATTACGTTTCGTCTATTAATCCCCCCTCACGCCAAGTTATACTTGGCGTGTTTCGTTTTAAATTAAGAGCAAGTATGTCTACACAATTACGAATTTTTAAAGCCGATGCAGGGCTAAAGTGGTTAAAAGCCGGATGGCTTATTTTTAAAACCCAGCCAGCAACCTTTATTTTTATGCATTTATTTATTGGCATTGTAGGGCTGCTGTCTTTATTTTTACCGCTGCTGCAAGTAGTAGCAGCACTCGCTACGCCATTTTTAACCGCAGGGTTTTACCAAGCGGTGCTTAGTAAGCAACAGGGCGGAAAAATTATGCTAGCCGATATTCTCAAGCCATTTACGGCTAAGGGAAATCGTTTAGGGTTATTACGTTTAGCACTTTATCAAATGGGTGCGGGTATTTTAATGGCGTTACTTGCTAATGGCTTATTTGCCGATGCAGTGGCTGTTATGAGCCAACCAGGACTTGATCCAAACGTAGCACTTGAGCAAATGCTTGAGAGTATTTCGGGCGCGAATGTAATTTTATTTTTTATGGCAATGCTAATTTATTTAACGGCATTTGCGTACGCTGTGCCACTTGTTTATTTTAGTAAAGAAACACGCATTTTAACGGCGCTTAAAAAGTCGTTAATGGTGTTTTATCATAATATTTTGCCACTTGGCGTTTTTGGCCTTATTTGCGCATTATTTATGGCGCTTTCGATGTTCTTATCGTTCTTACCACTGTTGATTTTAATGCCGATTTGCTACATTAGCTTTTTTGTATCTTATCAAGCCATTTTTATGCCTGTTGTACCATTAAGTGACGACATTAATGTTAAGCCACTTAGCAGTGAAACAAGCGGACGTTTTGACGCTTAATGGATGATAAATTAAAGCAAAAACTAAAAAACTATGTACTTTGGTTACTAGGGCGCCAAGAATATTCGCGTCGTGAGTTAACGCTCAAATTACAGCAAAAAGAAGCGACAGAAGAGTTTATTGAAACGCTGCTTGATTGGTGCGAAAAGCACAATTTTATTAACGAGCAGCGATACTGTGAAGGCTTTGTAAGAAAACACATATTTAAATGCCACGGGCTTAAGCGAATACAAAGCGAAGCTATGGGCAAAGGGATTGATCGTTCGCTACTTGAAATGGTAGTTGAAGAGCTTGAAATAGATTGGTTTGAGCTTGCGCAGGATGCGTACAATAAAAAATATTCGAATACACCGCCAGATCTCGATTACAAAGATAAAGCTAAGCGCGTGCGCTACTTAATGTATCGGGGTTTTAGCTACGATGAAATTAATTTTGCAATGCAAGCACAGTAAATACAGGTGAGACTTTCAAATGCAGCACATGACTACCGCACAAATTAGGCAACAGTTTTTAGACTTTTTTGCCAGCAAGCAACATCAAATAGTACCTTCTAGCTCGCTTATACCGGGTAACGATGCCACGTTGTTATTTAATAATGCCGGCATGGTGCAATTTAAAGATGTATTTTTAGGCGCAGAAAGCCGCCCTTATACACGTGCGACAAGTTCGCAGCGCTGTGTACGTGCTGGCGGTAAGCATAACGATTTAGAAAACGTAGGCTACACTGCTCGCCACCATACATTTTTTGAAATGTTAGGTAACTTCAGCTTTGGCGATTACTTTAAGCAAGACGCGATTAAGTTTGCGTGGGAGTTTTTAACTGAGGTTGTTAAATTACCTCAAGAAAAACTGCTTGTTACTATTTATCACGATGATGAAGAAGCGTTTGAGTATTGGTCAAAAGATATTGGCTTAAGTGAAGATCGTATTATTCGTATTGCGACCTCTGACAACTTTTGGTCTATGGGCGATACTGGTCCATGTGGTCCGTGTTCTGAAATATTTTATGACCACGGCGAGCATATTTGGGGCGGACCTCCGGGCACTCCAGAGGAAGACGGCGACCGTTTCATCGAAATTTGGAACCTTGTATTTATGCAATACAACCGTCAAAGCGACGGTACTATGTTGCCTCTACCTAAGCAATCTGTTGATACAGGAATGGGCCTTGAGCGTATTTCTGCTATTTTGCAGGGTGTGCATTCAAACTACGAAATCGATTTATTCCAAGGCTTAATTGCAGCAGCTGCAAGTGTAACTAACGCGCAAGATATGGACGATAAGTCACTACGCGTAGTGGCGGATCATATTCGTTCGTGTGCGTTTTTAATCTCTGACGGTGTTATGCCATCTAACGAAGGTCGTGGTTATGTACTACGTCGTATTATTCGTCGTGCTGTGCGCCACGGTAATAAGTTAGGTGCGCAAGGTTCGTTTTTCTATAAGTTAGTTGCTGCGCTAATTGAGCAAATGGGGCAAGCGTACCCAGAGCTTGCTAAGCAACAAGAAATTATCGAAAAAGTATTACGCATTGAAGAAGAACAGTTTGGTAAAACACTTGAACGTGGCTTAGCTATTTTAGAAGAAAGCTTAAGTGACCTTAAAGGCGATATTATACCGGGCGACTTAGTATTTAAACTTTACGACACGTATGGTTTTCCAGCTGATTTAACGGCCGATGTTGCGCGTGAGCGCCAGATGACGATTGATCATCAAGGTTTTGAAGAATGCATGGCTGTACAACGTAAAACAGCGCAACAAGCGGGTAAGTTTGGTGCTGATTACAATGAGCAATTAAAATCAGAAAAGCTTACTGAGTTTAAAGGCTACGACAGCACGCACCATAGCGCGACAGTGGTAGAAATTTTTGCCGGTGGCGAAGCTGTTCAGTTATTAGAAGATGGTCAACAGGGTATTGTAGTATTAGACCGCACACCGTTTTACGCTGAATCAGGCGGCCAAACGGGCGACACGGGTACTATTACAGTTGCTGGTGGCGAATTTAATGTTACTAATACCACTAAACTTGGTAATGCTTTTGCTCACTACGGTACTGTGCAAGGCCGCATTGGTGTTAACGATAAAGTGGATGCGACTATTGATGATGCACGCCGCGATAGCATTAAGAAAAACCACACAGCTACACATATTTTACACGAAGCACTACGTCAATTATTAGGCGACCATGTAGGCCAAAAAGGCTCACTTGTTCAGCCTGATCGTTTACGTTTTGACTTTTCGCACTTTGAAGCGGTTACTAAAGATGAGCTACGTGAAATTGAGCGTGTAGTTAATGACGAAATTCGTCGTAACTTTGCACTCAATACTGAGCTTATGGCTATTGATGATGCTAAAGCGAAAGGTGCTATGGCGTTGTTTGGCGAAAAGTACGATGACGAAGTACGCGTAGTTACTATTGGCGACTACTCTATTGAGCTTTGTGGTGGTACTCACGTTGAGCGCGCAGGCGATATTGGTTTATTCAAAATAGTATCTGAAAGCGGTATTGCAGCAGGCGTTCGCCGTATTGAAGCGGTAACTGGTGCTGATGCAGTTGCTTATGTTAGCGAGCAAGAGCAACAATTACATGATGTAGCTGCTTTAGTTAAAGGCGATAGCGCATCGGTACTTGAAAAAGTAACCGCGTTACTTGAAAAGTCTAAAGGTCTTGAAAAGCAAATTGCGCAACTTAACGATAAGTTAGCAAGTGCAGCGGGTGCATCTTTACTTGATTCGATTGTTGAAATTAACGGCATTAAGCTACTTGTAGCAAATGTTGAAGGTACTGAATCTAAAGCACTGCGCGGTATGGTTGATGACCTTAAAAACAAAATTGGCTCAGGTGTTATTGCACTGGGTGTTGCCAGTGGCGACAAAGTAAGCCTAATTGCTGGTGTAACTAAAGACTTAACAGGCAAAGTAAAAGCCGGTGAGTTAGTTAACCACATGGCAGGCCAAGTAGGTGGTAAAGGTGGCGGCCGTCCAGATATGGCACAAGCCGGTGGTAGTGAGCCACAAAACCTTGCTGCTGCACTAGATAGCGTTACAGCTTGGTTAACTGAGCGTACTTAAGCCTAAGTGGCGCTTATTGTTCAAAAATTCGGTGGCACTTCGGTCGGCTCAATAGAGCGAATTGAAGCGGTCGCCGACCTTGTTGTAAAAACCAGACAACAAGGACATCAAGTGGTTGTGGTGCTCTCGGCTATGTCGGGAGAAACCAACCGCTTAATTAATCTCGCCAAAAAAATCGATACTCGTCCGAGTAGCCGTGAACTAGATGTACTTATTAGCACCGGAGAGCAGGTTTCTGTATCACTACTTGCTATGGCTATTATAAAACGTGGCCACTCTGCTGTGAGCCTATTAGCCGATCAAGTCAATATTTTAACCGATAACATGTTTGGTAAAGCTCGTATTGCAGGGGTTGCTGCTACGCGTTTAAAGCATGAGCTTGAGCATAATCGTATTGCTATTATTGCTGGGTTTCAGGGGCGTGATGTTGAGGGCAACATTACAACGCTTGGGCGCGGCGGCACCGATACATCGGCTGTGGAAATAGCTGCGGCTATAAAAGCTGACGAATGCCAGATCTATACAGACGTTGACGGCGTATATACTACAGATCCTCGTGTTGAACCTAACGCGCGCAGAATGAGCCAAGTTACCTTTGCCGAAATGCTAGAACTGGCAAGTTTAGGGGCGAAAGTTTTGCATATTCGCTCAGTAGAAGCCGCAGGAAAACATAATGTGCCACTTAGGGTGCTTTCGAGCTTTAATCCCGATGAAGGTACATTAATAAGTTTTGAGGAGAACGATATGCCAAGCAAGGTTGTATCGGGGATAGCGTTTAATCGTGACGAATGTTTAATTAAGGTACAAGGTGTGCCAACGGGCACGCAATATCTTTCAAAAATATTGAAACTTTTTGCCGAAAATGGCATCGAAATAGATATGATTAATCAAGTTAATCATAACTTTGAAAAAATAGACTATGCTTTTACTGTGCACTCGAATGATTATCTGCAAGCACTTGAATTATTGAGTGAAGATCAAGCTCAGCTCAGTGCTCAAAATATAAGCGGATTGCAAGCGGTAGCTAAAGTTTCTGCTGTTGGCATGGGTATGAAATCACATTCTGGTGTCGCTAGTTTATTTTTTGATGCATTAGCGCAGGAAAATATTAATGTGGTTTTAGTCTCGACTTCAGAGATTAAAATTTCAGTTTTAATAGATGAAAAGTACTTAGAGTTGGCTGTTCGTGCATTACACAAGGCATTTTTAACAGAAAATGGATAGATTGCGAGTTTTTACTTACTTTTCAGTCTAATTTTCATTAGTATGTTTAAGCGGAATCTTATAATTTTTATTGGAACATGGGAGCAAGAGAATGCTAATACTAACTCGTAGAGTAGGTGAAACCCTAATGATTGGTGACGAAGTAACAGTTACTGTTCTAGGTGTTAAAGGAAATCAAGTTCGAATCGGTGTTAATGCACCAAAAGACGTATCAGTGCATCGTGAAGAGATTTACATGCGCATACAAGCTGAAAAGTCGAACCCTAATCCGGGCAATGCTTAATCAACACGTACACGTAGTTGAGTAATTAACTCAACTAGACTAAAAGCCACTCACTGAGTGGCTTTTTTGTTTATAAAAGCGAGTGTTTCAGGACTAAGTATTTGTTTTGATATGTACTGCATGCCGCTTTTGTTTTTAATAATAATACCTTGTTGGGTGTCTATTACTTCGCTTATATTTTGCCATTCTAATTGATAGCTTTTGTAATGATTAGCAGATTTAATACCTTCTTCATCAAAGGTAAGTGTTACCTCAGAGCCTGATGCTCTGCTGAGCATTTGTCTGGTTACCCACCATGGTCTGCGATAGTAAAAAGCGACGCACTCGAGTACCGCTAACATGATCATAAACGATCCTAAGTAATGATCGTTTAAAACATAAATGCCAAATAGACCAAGCGCAACTAACAACACAAGTAAAAAGTATTTAGGTTTTGCACGCTTACTATAAGGGAGTGACTCATCAAAACACTCGTAAAAGTAGGGTTTATCTAATGTGTAGGTGGTTGTGAATGCCATTTTGCCTTGCTTTAAATATCGTTTTTTTTATTTTAACAAGCTAACTGCTAAATGAGCAGCTTTATAGTCAGTGATTTTATTACTGGCACAAAAAAACGGCTCGAAAGCCGTTTTTTTAGCGGTACAAGAAGAATTAACAGTTAGTTTCTTCAGCGTTCACGCCTTCTTTAACATTTTCACATGCATCTTCAACAGAGTTTTGCACATCAGTTACTGCTTCGTCGATACGTTCGCCAGCATCTTCTGCATGGTTGTCTTCACAACCCATCATGAAAAAACCTGCAAATACTGCGATTAGTGCTGCTTTTAAAGTTGTAGAGTTCATAGTGTAATTCCTTGTAAGTATTAATTAAATTTTAGTGTTTGTTAGATGAATGCTTTATCTACCTGGGTGATTTACCACGTAGTGCACCTGAAACTAATGAAATCACTAAAAGTACTAAAAAGATAAAAAATATAATTTTTGCTATACCAGCTGCGGCACCTGCGATGCCACCAAAACCTAACACTGCAGCGATTAAAGCAATAACTAAAAATGTAATTGTCCAGCGTAACATTGTTTTCTCCTTGGTTATCAAATTTGCTCATAATAACTAATGCCAGTTATATGCCAAAATTTATTTGGCATAAATATCAATTAGTTATGTGTTTTTGCTGTTATTCTAGCTATTAGTTGGTTAGTAACTTTTACGCTTTGTTATGTAAGTTATTCACACTGTTGCAAATAACTGCTAAATGTTCACTAAATAAACTTATTTTGGTAAGACCAATTAACAATTGGTGTGTGGCTTTGCATTTTATATTAAGAATTAGTGTTTATTTTTACTTAGCTTGATAGTTAATTAACAACTTCCATATAACTATTAGCTATAGTCGTTATTTCTTGTATGTATTGTAGAGCGCGTGATTGCTGAGTTATGGCATGTAAATTAATTGAGTGTTATGTTATTTATTGTTTAATTGGTTTTACCAATTTACAAGATGTAGACAAAGCGATTAGTTTTGTTATTATCCAGTGAATAAATATTTAATTAAATCGATTTTTTATTTTCGATATGGGTTTCAAGGGGAGAAAAATGGATATAGGTGCTCTACTCACAACGGCTGGTAACTTAATGCTTACTGGCATGGTTGGGGTGTTTGTATTTCTGTCGATATTAATTGGTGCAGTAACGCTTATGTCTAATTTGGTGACGCGCTTTAGCGAACCTGACGTGGCGACACCAGTTAAATCACCATCTTTTAAATCTCAAGGTGTGCCTAATGAGCACATCGCTGCTATTAGTGCTGCCATTGCTCAGTACAAATCAAATAATAAATAAGGGGCACACACATGGCTAAATTAAAATTAACAGAATTGGTATTACGCGATGCTCACCAATCATTATTAGCAACGCGTATGCGCCTAGACGATATGCTACCGATTGCTAGCAAATTAGACGATGCGGGTTATTGGTCTATTGAATCGTGGGGCGGTGCTACATTTGACTCGTGTATTCGTTATCTAGGCGAAGATCCTTGGGAGCGTATTCGTGCACTTAAAAAAGCGATGCCTAATACTAAACAGCAAATGCTATTACGCGGTCAAAACTTATTAGGTTACCGCCATTACGCTGATGACGTAGTTGAAAAATTTGTAGAACGTGCACATAAAAATGGCGTTGACGTATTTCGTATATTTGATGCAATGAACGATGTTCGCAATCTAGAAACAGCTATTAAAGCGGCTGTAAAAGTAGGCGCTCACGCTCAAGGTACTATTTCGTACACAGTTAGCCCAGTTCATACACTTGATATGTGGCTAACTCTTGCAAAGCAGCTTGAAGATATGGGTTGTCACTCAATTTGTATTAAAGATATGGCGGGTTTATTAAAGCCGTACGATGCTGAAAAACTAATTAAAGCACTTAAAGAAACTGTATCTATTCCAATTGCTATGCAGTGCCACGCTACAACAGGTTTAAGTACTGCTACTTACCAAAAAGCAATTGATGCTGGTATTGATATGCTCGATACCGCTATTTCATCAATGAGTATGACTTATGGACATTCCGCAACTGAAACTATTGTATCGATAGTTGAAGGGACTGAGCGTGATACTGGACTTGATTTAAACCACCTAGAAGAAATTGCTGCTTACTTTAGAGATGTACGTAAAAAATATGCGGCATTTGAAGGTAGCTTAAAAGGGGTTGATGGGCGTATTTTACTAGCTCAAGTACCTGGTGGCATGCTTACAAACATGGAAAACCAACTTAAAGAGCAAGGCGCAGCCGATAAGCTTAATGAGGTTTTACTTGAGATCCCACGTGTACGTGAAGATCTTGGCTTTTTACCTTTAGTAACACCAACGTCGCAAATTGTTGGCACTCAAGCGGTACTTAATGTGCTAACGGGTGAGCGTTATAAAACCATTACTAAAGAAACTGCTGGCGTATTAAAAGGTGAATATGGCTTAACACCAGCACCAATGAATAAAGAGCTACAAGAGCGCGTGCTTGATGGCGCGGAAGTTATTACTTGTCGCCCTGCTGATAACATTGCACCTGAGCTTGCAACGCTTGAAGCTGAGTTATTAAAAGAAGCACAAGAGCAAGGTTTAACACTTGCTGATGATCAAATTGATGACGTATTAACTTATGCATTATTCCCACAAGTTGGTTTGAAGTTTATTAAAAACCGCAACAACCCAGATGCATTTGAGCCAGTACCTTCTGTTGAAGATAAAAGCAGTAAAGCACCTTCTAAATCAGTTTCAAATAATAACAAAGTGAAGGCTGAGCAATACAGCGTAAAAGTAGATGGTAAAGTTTATGACGTAGTCGTAGCGCAAGGTGGTGAACTTAAAGAAGTAACATTAAAAGACTCTGAGCACATTCCTCAATCTGCTTCGGTTGCATCAGGTGAAACACTTAACGCGCCTCTAGCCGGTAATATTTTTAAGATTAAAGTAAAAGCTGGGCAAGTTGTTAACGAAGGCGATGTAGTGATTATTATGGAAGCCATGAAAATGGAAACTGAAATACGCGCTACGCATACCGGAACAATTGCTGAAGTGTTAGTTAGTGAAGGCGATGCTGTAACTACCGGCGACGCTATGATTGCATTAGCTTAGGAGTAAATAGAGGATGGAAGGTATTTTAAACCTCTGGAATGCGACAGGCATTGCTAACTTTACAATCCCATCGTTAATAATGATTGCGGTAGGGTGTTTATTACTGTTTTTAGCAATAGCTAAAGGCTTTGAACCACTATTATTACTACCTATTGGTTTTGGTGCAATTTTAACAAATGTACCAGTGGCAGGTTTGTCAGACCCAGGTGGGCTTTTGTACTACGTTTATTATGTGGGTATTGATACGGGGATTTTTCCGCTGTTGATATTTATGGGAGTAGGGGCGCTGACCGACTTTAGCGCACTTATTGCAAACCCACGTATGTTGTTATTAGGTGCGGCTGCACAGTTTGGTATTTTTGCTACATTGTTTGGCGCTATATTACTTAACTATGTGCCAGGTTTTGAATTTACTCTACAGGACGCATCGGCTATAGCCATTATAGGTGGTGCCGATGGGCCAACAGCAATATTTTTAGCATCAAAACTGGCACCTGATTTACTAGGCGCAATAGCAGTAGCTGCGTATTCATATATGGCACTTGTGCCAATTATTCAGCCGCCAATTATGCGTGCACTAACAACCCCAGAAGAGCGTAAAATAAAAATGCCAGAGCTTCGCAAAGTATCTAAAAAGGAAAAGATTATTTTTCCACTTATGGTGCTTAGTTTAACGGCTATGTTTTTACCGGCTGCTATACCGCTGGTAGGTATGTTTTGTTTAGGTAACTTAATGCGAGAGTCGGGTGTTGTTGATAGATTAAGTAACAGTGCTCAAAACGAAATCATTAATGTTACAACTATATTTTTAGGCTTAGCTGTTGGTTCAAAGCTTGCTGCAGATAAGTTTTTAACTGTTGAGACGATTGGTATTTTAGTGCTTGGCGCACTGGCTTTTGCAATTGGTACGGCATCTGGCGTATTTATGGCAAAAGGACTTAACCGAATATCTAAAACGCCTATAAATCCATTAATTGGGGCGGCAGGTGTATCGGCTGTGCCAATGGCGGCACGAGTAGTTAATAAAGTTGGCCTTGAAAGTAACCCACATAACTTTTTACTTATGCATGCAATGGGACCCAACGTAGCGGGTGTACTTGGTAGTGCAGTTGCTGCGGGTATTTTATTAGCACTTGTTGGCTAAAAATGTAATTTAAAATAGATTAACCATTAAGCGCAGTTTACTGCGCTTTTTTTTGTTCTTAATTTCTTCACCGCTAAATGGTTTCTTGTTCAGCACTTTTTGTTTACAGTAACAGCTCTTCAACATTTTAAGGATAGTTATCATGCTTCACACGCCTTTAGCAAAGCACTTGCCTCACGTTAGTAAACTTGTATTTGGATGTATGGGTCTGGGAGGCGGTTGGAATAAAGACGCAATCACTGATGCACATGTTAAGCAAGCTCATGAATGTATAGATAACGCCATTGAAGGTGGTATTAATTTTTTTGACCATGCTGATATTTATACTTTTGGTAAAGCAGAACAGGTTTTTGGTAAAGCATTAAGTGAGCGACCAGAGCTTAGAGAGCACATGTATATTCAATCTAAGTGTGGGATTCGTTTTGAAGATGACTTAGGGCCAAAGCGTTATGATTTTTCATCAAAGTGGATTGAGCAATCAGTTGAAGCATCATTAAAACGATTAAATACAGATTATTTAGACGTACTTATGCTGCATCGCCCTGATCCACTCATGGAAGTTAACGAGATTGCTCGTATATTTAGTTGCTTAAAAGAAAGCGGTAAAGTGCGCAATTTTGCAGTGTCTAATATGCAGCAGCACCAAATGAACTTTTTACAACATGCGCTTGATATGCCAATTGTGGCTAACCAAATTGAGGCTAGTTTACAAAAACATCAGTTTGTTGATGAAGGTGTATATGCCGGTAACAGTGACGGTAAAGATCTTAATTTTACGCCAGGTAGTATTGAGTACTGTCGCCATTTTGAAATCCAAATTCAAAGCTGGGGTAGTTTATGCCAAGGCTTGTACAGCGGTAGTGATTTATCAAACGCATCTCAGGCAGATATCAACACCAGTCTTTTAGTTAATAAGCTGGCTGCACTTTATGAAACCTCTGCTGAGGCAATTGTACTTGCATGGTTGCTTCGCCATCCCGCATCTATTCAGCCAATTATTGGAACAACTAATGCTAAACGGATTAAAGCCTCTTGTGATGCTGTAAACGTAGAGCTAACTCGTGAGCATTGGTATGCACTTTATGTAAGCGCTAAAGGCCACGAATTACCATAAGTAGGGCGTTAATATGAACATATTCGTTATTTTAATTGGTTTGTTTGTTGCGCTGGCGATACTTATACCCTTGCTTGAAAAGTATCAAAGTAAAATAGGGCTCAACGGCGCAACCAAATACAGTAAATATATTTGGCCATTAGTGATGGTGTCTTTAGTTATTCAGCTCATTTATGCACTGATGTACTGATGTACTGATGTACTAATGGTTTATAGCGTATACAAAAAAGCCTTTGCAGGTTAAACCTGCAAAGGCTTTTTTAATGTTTATTGATAAACTTTATTTAAGTGCTAACTGTAGCTCGCGATTGCGCTCAAGCTGGGCAATAAAGTTATCAGCAATAGGTTTAAACTTGGCAAGTTCTGAGCGAGGTAATGGCTCTGACTTAGGAAGTTTTACAGTTTTAGGATTACGGTGAACGCCATTTACTAAAAATTCATAGTGTAAATGTGCACCAGTAACACGACCTGTAGAACCTACAGTACCAATTTGTTGGCCCTGTTTAACTTTTTGGCCCGTTTTAACTAGCTTCTTATTTAGGTGTAAGTACTTAGTTACATATTGCGTGCCATGGCTAATAAATACGTAGTTACCGTTGTACTTGCTGTAACCGGCTTTAATTACTTTACCGTTACCAGATGCAACAACAGGTGTGCCAGTGCGTGCAGCAAAGTCGATACCACGGTGCGCTCTAACTTGCCCAGTAACAGGGTGTAAGCGGCGAGGATTAAAGCTCGAACTAATATACTTAAAGCTTACAGGTGCACGTAAAAATGCTTTTTTCATGCTACGCCCTTCAGGCGTATAAAAATTGCCGTCGGTATGGCGAATCGCTGCAAAGCGCTGACCTTGGTTTACAAATTCAGCTGCAATAATCTTACCGGTACCAATAAACTCGCCATCAACATAGTGAGACTCGTAAATTAAGCCAAATACATCGCCTTTACGAATGTCGTTTGCAAAATCAACATCCCAACCAAATATGTCAGCAAAGTTCATTATTTGGCGTTCGCTTAAACCTGCTGCAATTGCTGAAGTCCAAAAGTTATTAGATATTTCGCCGCCAGCGGTTTTGGTTAGCGTTTCAATTTCTTTGCTATCAATAGCTGTATCGTAGTTACCTTCTTCGTTTAAGGTAACAAATAAAGTATCTGTTTTTGAAATCACATAGCGCAGTTGAGCTAAGGAGCCATCTTCAGCTGTCGCAAAACTAAGTATTTCACCTGGGTGAATTTTAGTAAGTTTGCGAGTCTCTGCATTAGTGTTAATTAGTTTATGAAGCGTTTGAGCCGAAAAACCAGCACGCTTAAAGATAATTGCTAAATTGTCGCCATTTTTAACTTTATGATCGACAAAGTCGTATTCTGGTAACTTTTCTGCTGCTTGCTCTGAATTTAGCTCAGTTAATTTTTCGTTGTTATCAACTTTAACTTGTAACTCATAGCGCTTACCAATTTCTAGTGCATTTGCACTATTGTCTTTGGATGCAGTGGCTTTTTCAGAAGGAAGAAAGGCTAAGCCAACAATAGCAGAAACCAAACCTAGAATAAGCAATTTGTGTTTTTTGGGGAGCGTGTGAACCACGTGAACCATAACGTGCCTTTTTCTGCTGTCAAGATAATAAATACATAATATTGCAGGATATACTTAATAATGTACGAATACTAGTGTTTTGTAGATTTAAACTGACCTTAAACTACGCTAAAATCGGGCTTAGAAAGCCTTTTTTAACGCTCTACCTAGCTAAGACTCAATTGATTTAGTTTAGTTGCATGAATCACTTAAAAAGTTGTTTTAATTAGGTAGAAATTTGTTATGTTAGCTACATCTATTTATTCGGTTTAAACCTTTATTAAACCGTGACTACGCAAGTAACTAGTCGCCCCTTCGTCGGCAGAATTTTGGAGTAATACACAGTGGATTTACAAACCGCTCTAGCAGAGATAAAACGCGGTGCAGAAGAAATATTAATTGAAGACGAACTAGTTGAAAAACTAAAGTCGGGCAAGAAGCTAAAAATAAAAGCAGGCTTTGATCCTACAGCGCCTGATTTACACTTAGGACACACTGTACTAATTAATAAAATGAAAACCTTTCAGGATTTAGGTCATGAGGTTATTTTCTTAATTGGTGACTTTACTGGCATGATTGGTGACCCAACGGGGAAAAACGTAACGCGTAAACCACTTACTCGTGAAGACGTACTAGCCAATGCCGAAACATATAAAGAACAAGTATTCAAAATTCTAGATCCTGCTAAAACCACTGTTGCATTTAACTCTACTTGGATGGAAAAGTTAGGCGCTGCAGGCATGATTAAACTTGCTGCAAACCAAACCGTAGCACGTATGCTTGAACGTGATGACTTTAAAAAGCGTTATGGAAGCGGCCAACCAATTGCAATTCATGAGTTTTTATATCCACTGGTACAAGGTTGGGATTCGGTTGCACTAGAGTCAGATGTTGAACTAGGTGGTACTGATCAGCGCTTTAATTTGTTAATGGGCCGTGAGCTACAAAAAGTAGAAGGTCAAAAGCCGCAAACAGTATTAATGATGCCATTACTTGAAGGTACTGACGGCGTTCAAAAAATGTCTAAGTCGCTTGGTAATTACATTGGTATTACTGATGCGCCTAACGATATGTTTGGTAAAATAATGTCAATTAGTGATGTGCTAATGTGGCGTTACTACGACTTATTAAGTGCGCTTTCTATTGAAGAAATTGCAGCTCAAAAAGAACGTGTTGAGCAAGGTACGAATCCGCGCGATATTAAAATTGAACTAGCTAAAGAGCTAATTGCTCGTTTTCATAGTGAAGCTGATGCACAAGGTGCACATGATGATTTTATTCAGCGTTTTCAGAAAAAAGCGTTACCAGATGAAATCCCAGAGCTAACAATCACTATTGCAGAAGATACTATTTTAATTGCTAACTTGCTTAAAGAAGCAAATTTAGTAGTAAGTACATCAGAAGCAATGCGTATGATTAAGCAAGGTGCAGTTAAACTTAACGGTGAAGATAAAATCACTGATACCAAACTTGAAATAGCAAAAGGCACAACGGCTATTTACCAAGTAGGTAAACGTAAGTTTGCAAACATCACTGTAGCTTAAGCACAGTTTAAAAACTAAAAAACCAGCCTCGGCTGGTTTTTTTGTGCTCGTATTTTGAGCCCTTTAAATCAATTTTAATATTTCAATACTGGCTATTACTAACAACCAAAATACACGGGCCTGATTTAACCTATTAATTATTACAGGTACATCCTCGGGTGTAGGTAGTCTATCAGTACCAATACGCATTTTATTAAAGCGAGTACCTAAATAAACTGCAGGCCCGCCCAACTGCACGCCAAGTGATGCAGTGCATGTGCTTAAGAGCCAGCCTGTATTTGTTTGATAAAAATGCCTGCCATAATGCTTTATATAATGCATGCTTTGTTTGCTTGCTCGACTTGCTGCAATAGTTAAAGCGAGTAAGCGCATGGGAATATATTCAATAATAAACAAGAGTATTTTAAGCGGTTTTAAAAAGTAACTATTTGGGGAGATATCACTACGCCAGGCTTGTTGTATTAAGGTAAGTAACCGATAGGCAAGGGCAGCTATAGGGCCAAATGCTAAAAATATAAATATGACTACGAAATAGTATCGAGCGGTGCGCAGTATTAAGCTCTCAATTAATGCTTTGATAATACCAGCTGATGAAAGTCTATTAACTTCACGGGCAAGCAGTGGCTTTAGTAATTCGCGCGCTGTGGATTTTTGATTTTGTTTAGTTAGCTTTGCAATGCGAAGTGCTTTTTTATCAATGCTCTTACTTTCTAAGCATAAGTATAAAATAAGGCCAGCGAGTAATTCAGGATAAAAAGCAAACTCGAGTAGCAACACTACAATAATGAGAATGACACTTAAAATAAGTGAGCTTGCGAGTATAGCTGCCAAATATTGATAGCTTTTAGGTTCTTTGCTTTTGTATATACGTTTGCCAATAGCACTAAAAACAGCATTTAACGCCGTATTAGGATGATACCAGCTAATAAGGGGAATAAAGCGCTCAGCAAGGAGCGCTAGTATAAAGGCAATAAAGTCCAAGTGATTTTGAACAATATTGCTAAGCATTTACAGAGATACTGCTGTAAGCTTTTCTAAAAGTGCAACAACCATTTTAGATGAGTTGATTGATGCTGTTTCTAGGTATTCTTCAAATGATTGTGGTGACTCTTTACCAGCAATATCAGACATTGAGCGAATTACAACAAATGGTGTGTTTAGCGTAAAACACGTTTGTGCAATTGAAGCGCCTTCCATTTCAACAGCAAGCATTGTAGGAAAATCACTACGTGCTTTATCAATGCGTATAGGGTCACACATAAATGTGTCACCAGTACAAATTAAGCCAACGAGTGTTTTAACATCACTGATTTGTTCGATAGTTTGCTGTGCTGCTTCAACTAATTTAGGGTGTGCTGCAAAGCCTGCCGGCATTTGTGGTACTTGGCCAATTTCGTAGCCAAAAGCAGTTACGTCTACATCGTGGTGACGTACTTCTGACGAAATTACTACATCGCCAACACTAAGAGAAGGATCGAATCCACCGGCTGAGCCTGTGTTAATTATGCAATCAGGTTTGAAGTTATCGATCAGTAAGGTAGTTGCAATAGTTGATGCGACTTTACCAATACCAGATTGAACAAGTGTCACCGTGTTACCAGCCAACTCGCCAGTATAAAAAGTGAAACCTGCTTTAGTTAAAATTTGTGGGTTTTGCATAGCTTCACGTAAAATTTTAACTTCTGGCTCCATTGCGCCAATAATACCAACATTCATAAAGTTTAATTCCTGAGTTTGAATCACTTGATTATACGTGAAGTTAGCAATAAAAAACAAAAAAGCGAGCTTGTTTATGAGCTCGCTTTAAATACTTTTTAGGAGAGTATTTAATTCGTTTTTTAAATTTCAGCTAACGCGGTGGTTTGCGCTTTAGCTTGAGAAGGTGAAAGTACCGCTGGCTTATGTGAGCGATTACGAACAGGGCGCTGAGTTTGTGTTGCTGCAGGCTTACCAAGTTTAAACATAATTGCATCGCGTACTTCAGAAGGGCGGTAGCCCGATTTAACTTTCATACGAATATGTGGAATGCCTGCAGACTCTAGTGCACCGTTTACAAACCAGTCGCGTTGAGCTTTGTGGCCATCTTTGTTGGCATTGTTAACTAGGTCAACAGCAGCAATGATTGTTAGTTTTTCTTTATCGATTAAAACAAAGTCGAGTTGCTTATTTTTAGCTTTAGCTAAAGCAGCACGTTTAGACTTTACTGAAAGGCCTTGCTTACAGTCAATAACGTCGATTAACTTAACGCGACTAACAATTTTATATTGATCGCCTACAGCACGCTCTAGAAGATTTAAAAAAGCGCCTTCAACCTGCGTAAAAACAGTTTGCTTGCGAGTAAAAGGATACGGGTTTCCGCCATCGTCATTAAATTTTGACGCAACAACAGAGGCCCCGACAACTAATACTAGGATTAATAATAAAGCGAATTCCATACGGTAACTCCATAACAACAAATTGACACTGCTCAAACAAAGCAATTTACGTGCCTAAAAAGTATGGGTTATAAAATAATTACCGGCTGGTTTACAAGCAATAGCTACACAGCGATTAAGCTTTGTAGCCTCCTTTAATACCTTTTACTGCAATAGCTACAGCATCGTGTGCATGCAGTGACTCATAGTGGTTTATTTGCAGCCAATAATCACTGTAATGGTTTGCCTCTAGCAATGCTTTAATTTTACGCGCTGCATCTTCACAAAACATAAGGTTTTGACCATTCAAACGGGCAAATTCTTGCTCATCTTCACGTTTTACTGCTGCTTGTACTGGTGTTTTAAGCTCAGCTTCAAGAGTGTTAATTAGCGTAACTACGTCAAATTCTTGAATGTTGCTATCAAGCTTTACTTTTACGTTGGCAATAGAGCGCTGCGAGTGGGGAGTCGCTACAATACCTTGTGTAGTGCCTAGCCATTCGTGCACATCTTTTTGGCTCAACGTTTCTTGGTTAAACTTTTCGTTAAACGCGTTTTGTATAAGCTGGCGCGCAAGTGCAGCAGAGCATGGGCACGTTGAAGAATAAGTAACATCTACGGTTAGCTCGTAGCTAATAACGTTATTTTCAATTGTACTGGTAAGTACAACTGGGTAGCTTTTCCAGCCCGCTTTGCCACTTAATAGTGACTTACGGCGTAGCGGTAATTCAAATTTAAATTCAATTTGTGCTTTATTGCTCAGCCCTTCGTGGCTAGTTATAAAGGTATCGAGTGCCTGCGCTATTGTTTGCGGATTGACTTGCTGCTCGGTTGAAAGCAGATCAAGTGCCAAAAATAGACGTGACATATGAATGCCTTTGGCATCTTCTTTATGTAAATTTACAAATGCACGAGCTTTGGCGTTTACTGTAACTGGAGATAAGTCTCGGGATTCAAAAATAAATGGCAGTTCTATTTCGCCCATGCCAACCCAGTCTAATTTACCTGTTTGTAAAGCGGGTGCAGTGTCTGCTATATCTGGCATATTGGTTTGCATGTGCGCTACTCGTATTTTGGGGATAATAAAGCGGGGCATTTTACACTAAATAATTTATTGCTGAAATGATGAGTTTAATAGATGAGCTAAATCAAACATGAAAAATTCTGTTTTTATCGCACAACGTGAGTAGTGGTAGGAGAAAAATGCTAAAATCTGGGAAAATGGTATGTTTATACATACGCATTGCCTTCTTTATATTAAGTACACAGCTAAGAGATAAAATTACGTATGACCGATTATTCTTTGAGCCCTTGGGCTCGGGTACTTTCCAGCTCAATAACGCGATTTGGTGAATTTAAAACCGCTGCTATTTGTTACACTTTATTTTTAACTGTATCTCTTATTTTATCGAGCATGTTTTATTATGTGGCGATAGGCGAATTACACCTGGTTGATATTTTAGCCGTGGTATTTTTTACGGCTGTAGTTTCTCCTTTAATTATAAGTGTGTTGCTTAATTCAATTCGACAACTAGATGCCTCATATGCTTATTTAGATAGCGCCACCAAACAAGAAAAGCTTTTAAATCAAACCCTAAAAGATAACATTAACCGTCTAAACATCGAAATTGATGAGCGTAAAATGGCATTTCATGCCAAGCACCGCGCTATCGAAGAACTACGACGAGAAATTGCTGAGCGTAAAAAAACACAACAAGAACTTGCTCAACAAAGCATGCTGCAGCGCTCAATAGTTGATTCATCTCCTGATTTATTTTATTACCGCGATAACAATGGCGTGTTTGCTGGTTGTAATAAAATGTTTGAAGAAGTAATGGGCAAATCAAGTAGCGAACTAATTGGCAAAACGGTTGAGCAGATATTTCCTAGCCACTTTTTATCTGAAGTTTTGAAAACCGATAAAGAAGTAGAGCAAAGCCATAAAGCACTAACCATTGATGTGGGTTATGAGGTAAATGGCGAAACGCGTTGGTTTGAGCTGCGTAAATTACCTTTTATAAATGATGAAGGTGATTACATTGGTCTACTGGGCTTTGGTCGTGATATCACAAGTCGTAAGGAGGCCGCTCAAGCGCTCGAAACGGCCTATAAAGACAAAGGTAAGTTTATTGCCACATTAAGCCATGAACTACGTACACCGCTCAATGGTATTGTTGGTTTAACACGAATGCTGCTTGATACTGACTTAAACAAACAGCAGCGTAGTTGGGGTAATACTATATTTTCGAGTGCTGAAACGCTCGGCAATATTTTTAACGATATTATTGATTTAGACAAAATAGATAGAGATCAGCTCGATATAGTGACCAACTCTATTAATGTATCAGACTTTATAAATGACGTTGTTAACTTTGCGGGCTTAATCGCGGAGCAAAAAGAGCTAGAGTTTGATATTAAGCGCAATGGGGTGCTGGATATTTACGCACAGCTCGACCCAACTCGCTTACGCCAAGTTGTTTGGAACTTAATTAATAATGCCGTTAAGTTTACACAGCAAGGAAAGGTAACACTTGAATGTAGCCGAGAAAACAGAGTTGAAGGCCCATGGTTAGTTATGAAAGTATCGGATACCGGCCAAGGTATTCCGCCAGAGCAGCTTGCTCATATATTTGATATGTATTACAAAGCGCCAGATTTAAAAGGGACTAACGCAATAGGTTCCGGTATTGGTTTGGCTGTAACTAAGGCACTTGTAAGTGCGATGAAAGGGATAATTACAGTAAATAGTACTGAGGGCGAAGGAAGTTGCTTTACAGTTCAAATACCGCTTAGTCTATGTGTAGCACCAACAGAGCAAAGTTATGTTGGTCGTGGTTTGTATATTTTACTAGTAGAAGATGTACCTCTTAACGCCGAAATTGCTACAAACTTATTAGAGCAACGCGGGCATGAGGTGTTGTGGGCTGAAACCGGTGAAGATGCACTCTCGTTTGTCGAAACCGAAGATGACTTAGATTTAGTATTACTTGATATGCAATTGCCTGATATAAATGGTGATGTAGTTGCCAAGCAAATACGCTCAGATAGTCACTTTGATAAATTACCCATTGTAGCGCTAACGGCCAATGTTCGTAGTGCTGAAGAAGAGCTTGAAGGCATATCAATACAAGGGGCGCTTGCTAAACCAATTAACACAGTGAAGCTTGATAAAATGCTGGCTGATTTATTTGGAATTAAGCAAAGTGAATGCACAGAGCCGCTGTTAAAAGTAAGTGAAGAAGCCCTTAAAGGCATTGATGCACACTTATTAGATATGGAAACAATAGAAGACTTTGTCAATTCGATGGGCTTAGTTGTGTTTAGACGCAGTAGTCAGCTATTCGAAAAGCTAAGTCCACAATATCAGCAAGAGTTACTTACTTCATTAAATACTGGTGATAGAGAAGAGTATGAATCAGTAGCGCATAAACTCAAAGGGGCGGCTGGCTCAGTAGGTCTTAATGATGTGCAGCTTCATGCCAAAATAATGGAACATGGTGCGATTGATGAATCTGATGAGGTGTTAAAGCAGTGGTTAGATATTCTGGCAGATAAAATAAATGAAGGACAAAAAGCCCTTCATTTATTTTTACAGCAATTAGAGTGAAACTAATTAGCTCTAATTAAGCGTCAATTTTACCAATGAAACGGTAACCTTCACCATGGATGGTGCTGATTAACTCAGACGTTGAGTTATCACTTTCAAAATGCTTACGAATGCGACGAATAGTAACGTCAACAGTACGGTCATTTGCGCGAAGCTCACGGCCTGTCATATGCTTAATTAATTGCTCACGGCTGAAAATGCGACCTGGAGAATCAAGCATTAAACGAAGTGCTCTGTACTCACCTTTAGGTAAACGCTTAGCGTCGCCATTTGGAGAAGTAAGACAACGGCTGTTTTCATCAAGTTCCCAACCATTAAACGTAATAACACCATTTGTTTCTAGTGCTGACTCTTCACCACCTAAGGCAGTACGAGTAATAAGGTTGCGAGCTCTGATAGTTAATTCACGCGGGTTGAACGGTTTAGTAACGTAGTCATCTGCGCCAATTTCAAGACCTAAAATACGGTCAACATCGTTATCACGACCAGTTAGGAATATAAGACCTACTTTACGCTTTTGGCGTAATTCACGGGCTAAAATAAGACCGTTTTTACCAGGAAGGTTGATATCCATAACTACAAGATTAACGTCATCGTTATTTGTAAGCTTGTCATGCATATCATCGCCATCAATGGCTTCAATAACTTTGTACCCTTCAGCTTCAAATAAACTAACTAGGTTCAGTCGAGTTACGTCTTCATCTTCTACGATTAGAATGACTGGCGTTTGCATTATTAATTAACCTTTTGGAATATATTATTTATAAAAAATCGGTGACTAATTTATAACCGATTACTAGAGATTATAGGATTATACCCATTTGTTAACAAGGAAAAAACAAATTGGATAAAAATAAAACAGTAGGGTGTCCAAAGTCTACTAAAAAAGGGCAGTGCAAAAACTACTGTTTAATTGATATATACATGGATGTAGCTATTTGAATCATAAAGTCGAAGCCATTTTCCTTTGATAATTGACATATCATTCAATTAAACAAGGTACTTAAAATAATCAGACTAATTCAAAGCAAAACTATATCACTTTTTAACCTTTTAACCTTTCATCAATGTATGTGATACAGCAAAGATAAAAAAGTTCATAAATCGCTTGGTAATATTTATTTAAAGCAATTAAATAATGTTACGCACTTATCACATGCCTCATTAATGAGGTCATTAAATGCTAATTCAAGGATAAATTTTAAATATATGCACTTTTTAATGATCTTTATTTAAGGAATAGTAATTATAAAGCGAGCACCGCGTTTTTCTTCAAGATCAAACATCACTCTTCCGCCAAGTGCTTGTGTTACTAGGTTATAAACTAAGTGCATGCCTAAGCCACTTGCGCCTTGCCCGCGCTTTGAAGTTACGAATGGGTCAAAAATTCTATTTTTAATGTTTTTGTCAACGCCCTGACCATTGTCAGAATAAACGATTGTTAATTTTTTCCCGACGAGTTCTACGTCAAAGCGAATTTCATTGTTTTCTTTACCTATAAATCCATGAATTACAGAGTTCATAAGTAACTGCTGAAAAACTTGTTGTAGAGGTTCAGACTTACTATGAATAGCCAAGTCGGTCGGACAGTTGATAGTTACAACAGGCTTTTTGGGCAATAATTCAGATTGAATCGATGTTAAAACATCACTTATTAATTTGTGCACATTAATATAGGTATTTACACCGTCATCTTGAATAACCGCTACTTTTTTAAAGTTAGATATAAGGTCAGCTGCACGATTTAAGTTGCGGTAAATTAAATCTAAGTTTTCAATACCTTCATCTATAAAGCGTTTTAGATGGCTTGAGGTAAGTTTTTTGTCATCAAAGCTTTGCTGTATGTCTGCTAGTTTATCTCTAAGTAACGTAGAACCGGTAATACCTAGCCCTATTGGTGTGTTAACTTCATGGGCAACACCTGCAACCATTTGCCCTAAAGATGCCATTTTTTCGTTTTCAACAATTTGTGTTTGGTATTGATGCATCCGCTCAAGAGTTGATAAAAGCTCTTGATTTGCCTCTCTAAGGGCGATTGTTCGTTGGTTTACTTTTTCTTCAAGGCTTAGGTTTAGTTGTTTGATTTCTTGCTTATCTTTTTCGTGGCGTTCAAGTTGTTTTTTTGTACGCGTAAGCATGATATTTAAACTATTTGAAAGAGCACTTATTTCTTTTACATCAGTTACTGGTGCGCGTGCATCGTAGTTATGATTTTTAGACACATCCTGCAATAACATGCTTAATTGCTCTATTGGCTTAGCTATACGTCGTTGAACTTTAATAGCAATAAAGTAAACAACCGCCAGAATTAATAATGTTAATAACACGTCTATTAATATTTTTCTCTCAATATAGACCTCTAAACTCTCGAGGCTTCCTCGCATATACACATAACCTACTACTTGTTCGTTATCGTAAATAGGGCGGGTTAGCTCAATATGGTCACTCGTAATTCGTGGTGTTTTTAGCTCTTCTACACTGTCTATTCTCAGTGGCACAGGAGGTGTTTTTTTAGCATTAAAGCTAATAAAGAAAACAGGCTTTTGGGATGCTTTTTCTATTGAGTAAATATGTATGTTTTTTACAAGAGGGATCTTTTCAAATGACTTGAGGCGTTTTTCTTCTGTTTTACGATCATCTTCAATTACCGATTGCCCAGCATCAAAAGCTACAATTTCAGAAAGAATAACAAGCTTATTAACTATTAATTGCTTTTGTTCTTTCACGCTTAAATACGTAGAGATAGAAATAGATAACGATAAGCAAATAGCTGTAATAAGCATGATCAAATTAATGAGTGCTTTTCGAATGCTACTTTGATGAACTTTTTTAGGCATTATTTCATTATCGCCTGAGTTAATTTTAATTATTTAGAGTTTTAGTTTAGCAAAGACGTGGAAAAATGAAGGAAAAAAACTAAATTAATTCTTATATTTATTCGAAAGTTAGCTTGAGCACGTTTGTGCTCAATCATTTTACAAATTTAAATTAGCTGCTATATACAGCAAATTTATTGTTCTTAAATACAGTTTGATAGCTTTCAAACTGAGTTTCTAAAATAGGCGGGTACTTTAAAAAGCTGTTAGCAACAATATTTAGTTTCCCTAATTTAGTTAAATGCTGTTTTGCATTAGCTAAAAATGTTTCTGCTACTGTGTAGTCGGTTGCAATACCAGTATGAAAAGGTGGATTGCTAATAATTAAATCAAACTTGCCATTAATGCTTTTAAGGCCGTCACTTAATATAGCCTCACCATTGATGTTGTTAAGCTTTAGGGTTTGCTGTGTTGCATAAGTTGCCAGCGCACTTACATCACTACACACAAACTCAAGTGCTGGATTATGAAGCCCTAAAAAAGTTGCTATTAAACCTGCGCCACAACCAAAGTCGAGAACTTTGCCTTGCTTAATTGTCGGTGCGTTTTCCAGTAGAACTTTCGTTCCTATATCTAAGCTACCGTGATTAAACACTCCAGGAACACTAATAGCTGTAAATTCAGTGTCGGCAACATTAACAACAAACTTTTTATGGTAAGTCGTAATATCAAAGTGATGGTGCTTAGAAATTTCAGCAAATGAGTAAAGAACGCAGTGCTTAGCTGAATCAATCTTGTTACTAAACTCAGCTTTACCAGCTAATTGCTTTTCAATTGACTTAACACCACTTTTGTTTTCACCTACTACTAATAGTTCGGCATCATCAGTAATAGCAGACCGAATATTATCAAGTGCCATTAATAACTCTGGTTTTGATTTAGGGTAGTAAAGAATAACTAAATCGTAGTCGTTACCAGGTATTGTGTGGCTTACATGAACATCAACATCTTTGGTGTTCTTAGCAAACTCTCCGTTAGCATGGTTGTAGCTAAACGCAGTTACTTTGCTTTGCGGATTAAGTTTTTTAAGCTCTGTTAAAAAGCCATCTTGAACAAAGTTGACCACCAAGATAGATTTGCCCGTTAGTGCCTCGCTATTACGAAGTAACAGTAAACTTGGGTTGGTTAGTACGCTCATAAATGGCTTTGCCTTACAGTATATTTAGTTTTATAAAAGTAAAAGTGAGTAATTAAATTTAATTATTCTGTGCGCTCAAACATTAAATCCCACACGCCATGACCTAGGCGATGTCCGCGTTGCTCAAACTTAGTAAGCGGGCGCAAATCTGGACGAGGAACATAATCATTTGTTTCTGATTGGTTTTTAAAACCAGGAGCTACATTCATTACTTCGAGCATGTGCTCTGCGTAGTTTTCCCAGTCTGTTGCCATATGAAAAACGCCACCCATTTTAAGTTGGGCTCTTAGCTTTTCAACAAACTCAGTTTGTACAATACGGCGCTTGTGGTGACGCTTTTTATGCCAAGGGTCAGGGAAAAATAGTTGTAGTGTTGTTAAGCTTTCATTAGGTATGCAATCTGCAAGTACTTCAACTGCATCGTGTTCAAAAATACGTAAGTTGGTAATGCCTGCTTCATCGGCATCCATTAAACAAGCACCAACGCCTGGGCGGTGTACTTCAATACCGATAAAGTTTAGGTGAGGGGCATTTGTTGCCATTTCGACAAGCGACTTACCCATACCAAAACCAATTTCTACTACTACATCGTTGTTGTTGCCAAAAACTTCGCTTAAATCAAGCATACCGTTTTTATGCTCTAGGCCCATTGTTGGCCAGCATTTTTCGATTGCAGCGGCTTGGCCTTTGGTTAATCGACCTTCGCGTTTTACAAAACTGCGAATGGTGCGGATGTATTTACCTTCTTGCTTAGCTTGCTCAAGGTTAGTGTTGCTTGATTCACTCATATTATTGGCCTGACAAAAACAATGTGTTTAAAAATGGTTGCATATTATCCCTGACCGAGGCCGCAATCACAAGTATTAGCTGGTTTTACACCCCGTATAGCTTGATCTTTTTGTTAACTGCAATAGACTGAGCCGCCATTGGGCATCAGTAAAAGTTAAAAATGTTGGATTTAAATAAAGAACAGTCACACTGCTTTTCTAATCAAGTTGTTGATTGGTATCACCTTCATGGGCGTAAAACACTCCCGTGGCAGCTAGGTAAAACACCTTATAAAGTGTGGGTGTCTGAAGTGATGCTGCAGCAAACCCAAGTTATTACTGTTATTCCATACTTTGAAAAGTTTATGCAAAGCTTTCCAGATATTATCGCTTTAGCTGATGCGGATGAAGACTTAGTACTGCATCACTGGACCGGCTTAGGGTATTACGCTCGTGCGCGTAACTTACACAAAACAGCTAAAATAGTGCGTGACAAATACCAAGGTGAGTTTCCGAAAACACTTGAGGAAGTAATGGATTTACCTGGAATAGGGCGCTCTACTGCAGGGGCTGTTTTATCATTGTCGCTTGGACAGCATCACCCTATTTTAGATGGGAACGTGAAGCGAGTTTTAGCGCGCTATTTTATGATTGAGGGCTGGTACGGCGTTAAAAAAGTCGAAAACCAGCTTTGGCATTTATCAGAGCAGTTAACGCCTAAAGATAATGTTACTGAGTTTAATCAAGCTATGATGGATTTAGGGTCTAGCGTTTGCTCACGCAGCCGGTTTGATTGCGAGGCTTGCCCATTAAACTCAGGCTGTGGTGCTTTTAATGCAGGTAAAGTAAAAGAGTTTCCACATTCTAAACCTAAAAAAGCAGTTCCTAAAAAGAGTTGTCATCAGTTAATTATTCAGTGTAGTGATAAAGTGCTTATGGAAAAACGTCCTAACAGCGGTATTTGGGGCGGATTGTTTGGCTTTTTTGAATTTAATGAGTACGAAGAGCTTCAAATATTTTTAGCTCAGCAAGGCCTAGAGGCTAGTTTAGTAGAACTTGAAGCGTTTATTCATGTGTTTTCACATTTTGAGCTGAGGATTAACCCGCATGTGCTCAATGTTAAGAAAACTCCTGATGTGGTAAACGATAAGCAATTAATCTGGTATCCGCTTGATCAATCAATAGAGGTTGGCCTAGCAGCGCCAACTAAAAAGTTGGTTAAACAAATTACAGCAATAGTATAGAATAGCCCCATATTTAGCGTTAGAGAGAATCAATCATGGCACGTACAGTATTTTGTCAAAAGTTACAAAAAGAAGCCGAAGGGCTTGGCTTTCAGTTATACCCTGGTGAAATTGGTGAAAAGATTTTTAATAACATCTCTAAAGAAGCGTGGGCTCAGTGGCAACATAAACAAACAATGCTTATTAACGAAAAGCATTTAAATATGATGGACCCAGAACACCGCACATTTTTAGAAGAGCAAATGGTTGGTTTTTTGTTTGAAAATAAAGATGTAGAAATTGAAGGTTATCGACCGCCTGAAAAGTAATGTTTTAAATAAAAAAAAGGGCTATTAAGCCCTTTTTTTATGTTTATTTATTCATTTAACTCATCTTCTTGCTCAGATATTTTAATTTGTTCCTTTAAAAATTGAGCAGCTTTAGAGTATTCAATTTCCAGCTTATCTCTTAACTCTATTAATTCATCGGTTGTGAGTTCACCTTCTTTACATTTATCTTCAAATGCACTTGAAAGTTCTGCCACCGTTTGGGCACCAATTGTCTTGGAGATCGATTTTAATTGATGACACCCTTCAATAATCTCATTTAAATCGTTAACCATAACGCCGGAATTAATACTCTTAATTAAGCCTTGGCTTTGTTCTAAATACATTTTGAAAAAACGAATTTGCTTAGCGTCATCACCGTTTACATATTTAGCAACAGCTTCCATATCAATAGGTAGTGCCATAGTTTGATGAATAACTACATTTGGGTTTTGGCTTTGTTTATCGCTCCAACGTTTTAGAGTTTCTTCTAACGCGTTTAGCTCTATAGGTTTGGTAATGAAGTCGTTAATACCTACCGCTAAACAGCGCTCTTTTTCGCCTTTAAGTGCGTTTGCTGTTACTGCAATAATGTAAGGCTGTGCATCAATCGATTCTAATAGCTCTGCTTCATTACGGATTTTTTCGACCATATCGTAACCCGACATTTTAGGCATGTGTAAGTCGGTTAAAATAAGTGAGTAATCACCTTTTCTCCACATATCTAGACCTTCTTCACCGTTGTTAGCTATTTCAACGCCAAAGCCCAGTATATGTAGTTGATCGGTGAGGACTTGTTGGTTTAGAAGGTTATCTTCAACAAGTAGAACCAATTTGTTTGAATTACGTGCCTGCTCAACATTTAAATAGTTATTAAGTGTTTTGGTTTTTTTAATTTGCTTAGGTGTATGTAACCCTGCAGCCACCAATATAGAAAGCATAAAGTTAGATTTACATAGAGGAGAGGCATTAATATAAAAAATGTTTTTATGATTTATAGCTGCTTCATCAAGCTTACTTAGTACAACAACTTGTTGGTTATAATCCTCTAATGAATAAAATAAACGTCTTAGCAGCGCATTAGTTTTATCCATATTGTCTATGCCATCAGCTACCCAAATAATATTTTGTGAATGCTGGTGCTCTTCAATTTCTTCTTCTGTGTGTGCATAAATTATTTTAGCGCCCATGAACGATAAATAACGGTACATTGTTTTTTCACGTTCTAGGTGATTACTAACTACAACAATTTGCTTACCATTTAATGCACCTTTATGTGCGTACTTAATTTTACCCGATGTGCTAAACGGCAGCTCTACTGTAAACTCACTGCCAATTCCGGTATGACTAGTTACATGAATAGTACCTAGCATAAGCTCAGTTAAGCTTTTACAAATAGAAAGACCTAAACCGGTGCCACCATATTCTCGGGTAATTGAGTTTTCGGCCTGAATAAATGGATTAAATATTTCGCGAAGTTGCGTCTGCGACATGCCTTTACCGTTATCAGTTACGCAAAAGCGTAAGGTAAAGTGATCAGTCGTATTATGAACCACCTCTACTGATATTTTTACATGGCCTTGGGTTTTTTCATCAGTGCTAGTGAATTTAATTGCGTTGCTACATAGGTTATAAAGCACCTGACGTACACGCACACTATCACCGGTAAGGTTGACTGGAATATCTGGTGCTATTGCTAGTTCTAAATCAAGCTCACGTTTTTTAGCAACTGATGAGAGCACTCGAGCAACTTCTTCAATGGTATCGGTTACCGAAAATGGGATCGGGTCAATATTTAGCTTTCCAGCCTCAATTTTAGAAAAATCTAAGATATCATCCAAAATGCTCAATAACGAAAATGCTGATTCACGAATAATTGTACTTAAACGATGTTGAGCGCCATCAAGTTCGGTCTGGCGCAGTAAATCAATAGTGCCTATAACACCATTCATCGGTGTTCTTATTTCGTGGCTCATTGTGGCTAAAAAGGTCGTTTTGGTTTCGCTTGCTCGCTCTGCTTTTAATGTGGCTTGCTCAAGCGCTATAGTACGATTTTGCACTTCGGCTTCTAGGCCATTTTGTAATTTATAAAGCTCTTTTTGTGCGGCGTCATTCTCACTCATCGCAGTCTGTACTTTTTGTAGCAGTAAGTTAATGTTTTTTGCCACTACACCTAAACCAATATCAAGCTGCTCATCAACACTACTATTGTAATTAGCATTTTCGGTGATTGCCTGCAGCTCTTGTGTAAGAGTGTCAGTACTTTTTCGTAAGCGACTATTAATGTACATATTAAACATTAAAGTAAATATAAATAATGCAGCTACGCTTGCTATCGCAATAATGTAGGCAATAACTTGAGAGTTTTGAGCGCTTAAAGGAGCGGTTGGTAGGTTTTGCTTAATAATAAGCTCGCCAATAGGTTGATCGTTTAACAGCAGTAAGTGATGTAGGATGCCTTCTTCTACTAGATGCTTTTCAGTTTTAATTGAAGCGATAGCAGGTTTACTACTGCTATATACCAATTGAGTACCTGATGTTGGATTGAAGCGATATAGAGTATATTCAAAGTCATCATCTAATAACGACGTTAAATCAAGTAACTGCCTTACTTTACCTTGACCATACATAGTTAATGCATCAACCATAGGTAAGTCTAATCTATCGGCAAGCGTTACAATATTAACAGATGATGCAGGTTGGGCTGTCTTAACTTCAGTTTGTGAATAAAATGAGTGGGCAATAATAGCAAGCGCTGTTACTGCAATATTTATGATTAAAAAAAGAGGTAATAAGCCTTTGACTGGCGATGAAAATTTACTCTGCATTGATTGTTTCCAATTGATGTGATTTTACTACGATAAGTCCCTATCGTACGTATCTAAGCTAATCGTAACATTTACAAAAAATAATTCACTACGGTTTTAGTCTGATTTATTTATATTTATAGTTCGATTTGTGGTAAAAATGAACGTTATTAATAAAAAACACACTGAGTTGTCTGAAAACCGTTCAAACAGTTATAAAGAATAAAAAAAAAGTTGACTTGTAAGGGCAAAACTCGTTTAATACGCCGCACGCCCAGATAGCTCAGTCGGTAGAGATGAGTGGGAATTGCATTAAAAATACTTTAAGATTTTTAATTAGCACTGTTTAGTGCCTCGATAGCTCAGTTGGTAGAGCAGAGGATTGAAAATCCTCGTGTCCCTGGTTCGATTCCGGGTCGAGGCACCATTTATTAAATTAGTGGTGTTTAATCAACAGTTTAAACATTATTACGCGTGCCTTAGCACACAGTTTTGTGTGCCGACTTAGCTCAGCTGGTAGAGCAACTGACTTGTAATCAGTAGGTCAACCGTTCGACTCGGTTAGTCGGCACCATTTATTAAGTTAAAGGTTAATTTTATTAATCGGTAACTAGCACAGTTTATGTGCCTCGATAGCTCAGTCGGTAGAGCAGAGGATTGAAAATCCTCGTGTCCGTGGTTCGATTCCGCGTCGAGGCACCATTTACTTTAAGTTCTCAATCTTTAAAATTGAACGTGCCTTAGCACACAGTTTTGTGTGCCGACTTAGCTCAGCTGGTAGAGCAACTGACTTGTAATCAGTAGGTCAACCGTTCGACTCGGTTAGTCGGCACCATTTATTTAAAGTAGTTTGAAAAGAAAAACTGTAATCAGTAGTCTGTTCAAATTACCCGTCGACTCGGTTAGTCGGCACCATTTATTAAGTTAAAGGTTAATTTCGTTAATCTGTAACTAGCACAGTTTATGTGCCTCGATAGCTCAGTCGGTAGAGCAGAGGATTGAAAATCCTCGTGTCCGTGGTTCGATTCCGCGTCGAGGCACCATTTATTGAAAAGCCTTGCTTATGCAAGGTTTTTTTATTTTAAGTGCTTTATAAAAGTTCTCAATCTTTAAAATTGAACGTGCCTTAGCACACAGTTTTGTGTGCCGACTTAGCTCAGCTGGTAGAGCAACTGACTTGTAATCAGTAGGTCAACCGTTCGACTCGGTTAGTCGGCACCATTTATTTTAGGTAACTTGAAGCAACTGACTTGTAATCAGTAGTCTGTATAAGTTACCCGCTCGACTTTGTTAGTCGGCACCATTTATTTAAAAGCCTCGCTTATAGCGGGGCTTTTTTGTTTCTATATGTCTAATACCAATCCGCAATAATACTTAATTAATTTGAGTGATTAAACCTGCCGTTAACTGCGTTAAAAATTTCTGATATAAGACAAAAATAACGAAATTTTTGCCTTGTTATCGACACGATTTTCTTACCTCAAAATAGATCACTTAATTAAGCGAATAGGTATAATCTTTTAGATACACTACAAAAAGTTAATTTTAGTATTAAAAATTGCTGATCATTTACTCATTTTTACCGTATAACTGGCTATTATGTTAATTCATCGCTAGCTATGTAATGTTATGTAAAGTAAGTTGAGCAAAATTTGCCAAAGTGCTTGAATTACGTTCATAAATAGCAGTAATTTAGGTTTAATTATGATTTGGCAATGCAAGCCAACCCTACTGGCAATTAGTGTGATGCTGCTCAGCGGCTGTGCGAGTGATTTAAACTCGTCTCAGCGCATGCAAGTCCCTAATAATATGCCTCAGCAATGGCAGCAAGAAGCATCAAGCTCAGTATTAAAAATACAAGAGCAATGGCTTACACAATTACAAAATCCTACGCTTAATAAATTTGTACAACAAGCACTTAAAAATAACCAACAGCTTTTGCAAACGAGTTATGATGTTGAAATTCAAAAGCAGCAACTTATAGTCTCGGGTGCTGCACTTTGGCCAAGCCTCGATTTATCAACACGTACAAGCCGTAGTAAAGACAACCGCCCTGTAAGTTACGACAACGCAAGCTCAGCTAGTTTAAACTTAACTTACGAGGTTGATTTATGGGGTAAGCTCTCTGACGCCAAGCGCGAAGCTAATCTTAACTATTTAGCTCAGCAGGCACGGTTTGAGCAAGCTAAACAGCAACTTGTTGCTGATGTGGTAACAGGTTGGTTTGATGTGGTTACGGCGCAGCAATTACTGGATTTATTTAAACGTCGCGAAGCCAACTCACAACAAAATCTCGATATTATTGAAGCTGGCTATCGCCAAGGCATAAACGAAGCGCTCGATGTGTATTTAGCGCGTAATGAGCTTAATAATGAACGCTCTCGCATTGCCACTCAAAAAGCGAGTTTATCGGCATCAGCACGTGTACTTGAGCGTTTACTTGGTGAATACCCAAAAGGCGCTATTACTGCTAGTAGTGACTTACCTGTTATTAATACCGATATTCCTCTAGGATTACCTTCTGAGCTTATAACGCGAAAACCTACTCTACGTGCAAGTTGGTATGAGCTTTTAGCAGCCGACGCATCATTGGCATATGCGCACAAACAACGCTTTCCAAGTTTAGATTTAACAGCTTCATTAAGTGATAGTACAGACAGAGTAAGCGACTTGTTTTCTCCATCAAGCCTTGCATGGTCTTTGTTAGGTAGTATTTCAGCGCCACTTTTTGAAGGTGGGCGCTTAAAAGCCAACGAAGAAATAGCGCGTCTTAATACTCAAAAGCAAGAGCAGCTTTATTTACAAACGCTTTATGACGCATTTGGTGATGTTGAAAATGCAATTTCGCAGCAGCAGTCCCTCAAAGCTCAATATACAAGCACGTTAGAGGCACAAGAAAACGCACTTGCTGCAGAGCAATTGTCGTTTGAGCAGTATCAAAGTGGCTTGGTAACTTACACGACAGTGCTTGATGCCCAAGACCGTTCTTTTGACGCGCAAAGCTCCTTAATCGATATTAAAAACCAATTAATAGCCAATAGAATTAACCTACACATTGCCCTTGGTGGTGATTTTGCAAAGCCCTCAAGTGAACTAAAGAGCAATAACGATGAAAACTAAAACAGCAAAAATTATTATTCCAGCGGTGGTTATTGTTGCCACAATTTTAATTGTTATGTTTATTAAGGGGAATCCACCAGAGGCTAAACGCTTTGGGGCACCTCCTAAGGCATCAATAAGTGTGGCTGCGCTTGAGCTAAAACCACAAAATTATCAAGTTATGATAGACAGCTACGGTACGGTAAAACCACGTACACAAAGTTTGTTAGTGGCTCAGGCATCTGGGCAAATAATTGAAGTAAGTGATGACTTTAGAGAAGGCGGTTTTTTTGAAAAAGGCGATGTACTTTTAAAACTAGACGACAGAGATCATCAGGCTGAAGTTAAATCTGCTCAAGCCAATTTATTAACAGCAGAGCAAGGTTTGCTAGAAGAGAAGGCGCGTGGGCAACAAGCTATTACCGATTGGAAGCGCCTTGGCGGCTCAAATCAGGCAAGCAGCTTAGTACTACGTGAGCCACAACTAGCAGCCGCTGAAGCTGAGGTTTTATCGGCTCAGGCAGCACTTGAAAAAGCGATGCTTGATTTAGAGCGCACTAAAGTAACGGCGCCATATGCGGGGCGTATACTTAGCCGCAGTGTTGATTTAGGGCAAGTTGTTACCAACAACACACAGTTAGCAACCATTTACGCAATCGATAGCGTTGAGATTCGCTTACCAATTAAAAATAAAGATCTCCCATTTGTAAATTTACCAGAGCAGTATCGCGATGGTGCTAAAAACCAAGCGGGTTCAATTGTTAAATTTACTTCTGACTTAGTAGGTGAGCAAACGTGGCAAGGTCAATTAGCACGCACAGAAGGTGCTATAGATGAAGGCGCACAGCAGCTTTATGTAGTTGCTAAAATTAATGACCCGTATAAAGCAACAGCAAATAACCAGTACCCAATAAAAATTGGGCAGTATATAAAAGCGCAAATTACCGGCAGAACAGTATCTAACGCACTTATAATTCCTAACAGTACAATTTATCAAGGAACGTACGTTTACATTGTTGAAGGTGGCGTACTTAAGCGCAAAGACATCACACTAGCTTGGCAAAATGCGACTCAGGCGATGATAAAAACCGGTTTAAACGCAAATGATAAGCTTGTTATTACTCCACTTGGCCAAGTAAGTTCAGGAACTCAAGTAAGTATTTTAGGTGAACAAAGCGCAGATCAACCTAAAAGCCGTGGAGTGAATGGGCAAGGTAAAGGAAAGCGTCTGACTCCAGAGCAGCTTGAACAAAAAGCAAAAGAGCTTGGTATTAGTGTTGAAGAGTTAAAAAAACGCCGTCCAGCAAAGCAAGGAGATAAGCCATGATAGCTTGGTTTGCCAAAAACCATGTTGCAGCTAACTTATTGCTAGTAACACTGCTGCTGTCGGGGCTTTTTAGTTTATCGACTAAAATACCGCTTGAAGTATTCCCTTCATTCGAAACCGACATGATAAGCGTGAACGTAAGTTTGCGCGGTTCAACACCAGAGGATGTAGAGCAAGGCGTAACAATTCGTATAGAAGAAGCCGTACAAGATTTAGAGGGCATAAAGCAAATATTTAGCCGCTCTTCTGAAGGCTCAGGCTCTGTAACAATTGAAGTTGAAACGGGCTACGACCCGCGTGAGCTTTTAGCTGATATTAAAAGTCGTGTAGATGCAATTAATACCTTTCCAGCGGATGCTGAAAAGCCAATAGTGGCGCTTGCGGAACGAATTCGCGAAGTTATCGCGGTTACCGTATCAAGTGATTACGGCGAAAAAGAAACCCGCGAATACGCAGAAACAGTACGCGATCAAATTCTACGTTTACCAAATGTGACGCAGGTAGAGCTAAGTGGTGTTCGTGATTACGAAATTGCCATTGAAGTAAGCCAAGACGTTCTTCGTCAGTACGATTTAAGCCTTGCACAAATATCGAGTGCCATTGCTAATTCAAGCTCTGATATTTCTGCTGGTAACTTGAAAACTGAAGGTGGGGACGTACTTATAAGCTCTAAAGGGCAAGCATATCGTAAAGATGAATTTGCCAATATTGTTGTTAAAAACCAAGCTGACGGCACGATTATTCGTTTAGGCGATATTGCAATAATTAAAGACGATTTTGAAGAAACCCCAGTACGTACTCGCTTTAATGGTAAGCAGGCTGCATTTATCGACGTATATCGAATTGGTCCGCAAAGTGCGATTACTGTTGCTGACGAAGTTAAAAATTACATAAAAGAGCAACAAAGCTCCCTTCCACAAGGATTTGAACTAAGTTACTGGGATGATGATTCGGAGCTGGTTAAAAGTCGAATTGCCACACTAACGACAAATGCCCTACAAGGCGGTATTTTAGTACTTGCTTTGCTTACTTTGTTTTTACGACCTGCAATTGCATTTTGGGTATTTATTGGTATTCCGGTTTCGTTTATGGGCGCGTTTATAGCGATGCCTATATTTGGCGTAACCCTTAATATTATGAGCTTATTTGGCTTTATATTAGTACTTGGGATTGTTGTTGATGACGCCATAGTTACTGGCGAAAATGTCTATACCCATTTAAAAACAGCTAAGTCGGGCGAGCAGGCTGCAATTTTAGGTACTCAAGAAGTCGCAACACCAGTAACATTTGGTGTATTAACTACCGTTGCCGCCTTTTTACCTTTGGCCTTTATTGAAGGGGCGCGCGGTGCTTTGTTTGCACAAATACCGGTAGTGGTTATTCCGGTATTATTGTTTTCATTGATTGAATCTAAATTTGTACTACCCGCACATTTAAAATATATAAAACTACGCCACGAAAAAGGCGAACCTTCAAAGTTTGATGTTATTCAACAGCGTTTTGCAGATGGATTTGAAAACGCGATTTTAAAATATTACCAACCCACTTTAAATTTAGCACTGCGCCATAAATTGGCTTCGGTAAGTTTGTTTGTTGGTGTGTTTATAATAATTTTAACCATGATCACTAGTGGTTGGACTAAGTTTGTATTTTTCCCGCGTATACCAAGCGAAACAGTCCGCGTTAACTTAACACTACCAACAGGTACGCCGTTTGAAGTCACTAATAAATACGTAATTGATATGTCGCAAAAGGCGCAGCAATTACAAGAAAAATACCGCGACCCAGATACAGGTGAAAGCGTTATTTTAAATATATTAGCCACAACAGGTGGGCGCGGTGGTGTATCTAATTCAGGTTCAGTACGCTTTGAAATAACACCGGCTGAAAAGCGTGAATCAGACATAGGATCAAGAGAGCTAGCCAGCGAATGGCGAGATTTAATTGGTGTCATTCCAGGCGCTGAAAGCTTAACGTTTAGAGCTGAAATTGGCCGAAGTTCTGACCCAATTGACGTGCAGCTGAGCGGGACTTCGTTGACTATTTTACAAGACGTGGCTGATCACATTAAAACCCGTTTATCGACCTACCCAACGGTATTTGATATTGCCGATAGCATGTCTGATGGTAAAGAAGAGTTACAAATAGAGCTTACGCAGCAAGGCTTAGCGCTGGGCTTAAATAGAGTCAATGTTGCAGGTCAAGTGCGTAACTCGTTCTTTGGCTCGCAAGTCCAACGTATTCAGCGCGGACGTGATGATGTACGAGTAATGGTACGCTTGCCCATAGACGAGCGCCGCTCTGTAGCCGATTTACAAAATATACTCATCAATACACCTACTGGTGGCTCGGTGCCGTTATCGCATGTTGCAACCCTTACCGCAGGGCAAAGCCCGTCAACTATTAACCGAATAGACCGCTACCGTACTTTAAATGTAACAGCGGATATCGAAAAAAATAACACCAACATGACCATACTTCAGGCTGACCTAACGGAGTATTTAGATGAATTAATGCAGCAATATCCTGGAGTAGATTACAAACTAGAAGGTGAGGCTAAAGAGCAGCGAGAGTCGTTTGGGTCATTGGCTTGGGCGCTTGTGTTTGTATTTTTCATAATTTATGCGCTATTAGCAATACCGCTTAAATCTTACTTACAGCCAATTATAGTAATGAGTGTAATTCCATTTGGCATGATAGGTGCTGTAGTCGGGCATTGGATTATGGGCATGGATTTAACCATTATGAGCTTGCTTGGTATGCTCGCTTTAACTGGGGTGGTAGTAAATGACTCCCTTGTACTAGTTGATTTTATCAATAAAAAGCGCAGTGAAGGCGGCAAATTACTAGATGCGGTTAAAATTGCAGGTGCATCGCGTTTTCGCCCTGTAATGCTAACTAGTTTAACGACCTTTATTGGCTTAATGCCGTTATTATTTGAAAAAGCGACTCAGGCGCAGTTTTTAATACCTATGGCGGTAAGTCTAGGGTTTGGGATTATTTTTGCGACCTTTATTACTTTATTGTTAGTGCCAATAAACTACATGATGATGGAGCGCTTTCAAGGTTGGTTTAAGTAAATAAGCGTAAGCATTTAAAATTTAGCTGTAAGTAAGAAATTGCTTGCAGCTTTTTTTTGCCAAAAATTATAAAAATAATGTACGAAGGTATAGCAAAAAAATGAATAAGTAATAAGAGGGAGTATAAAAATAAGAAGGTGTTCCCCAAGATACGGTACCCGGTTTCAGTCCTGAAACCAGAAGGTTTCAGGGCGGAAATCTGCGGTTTACCGTAGGCTTCTCGGTACATGCCGAGCTTGCACAATAGTAGACGAACAGAAATCCTGGTATAAAATTTATCGGCTCAGGGACTTAACCAAGCTCCGGTACCCCAGGGAACAATTTAAGTATATAAGACATAATCCAATCCTTAAACCCTAAACGTAAAAAATTAAACCGTTCGCTTAGTTTTCCCGCACCTTTAACTCGTCATTTACTTTATCGCATGGTTTTTGAGCTTGATCATACAATTAATTGGAGTTGCTTTTTATCGAGTGGTAGCATTGCCTTAACTTGCAAAGCGAAGATTCGATTATGAACGATTTACCCGATTACGAAAAAGCTCAACTGCTTTTAGAAAAAAACGAAATATTTGTATCACCTGCCGAAGCGCATGGTGTAATTAGTGGTTTACTTGCGTGTGGTTTAACCATTGACGACAAAGAATACTTAGGCCTTTTGAGCGATGTGTTTAACGATGGTGAATCATTTAGTAACGATTTAAAGCAGTTTTTTGGCACTATTTATAAGCAAGTAGTTGCGAGCTTTAATGATGACGAATTTCAGTTTGATTTATTTTTACCAAACGATGACGAAACACTCATCGATCAGGCTAATGGCCTCGTATCATGGGTAGCAGGGTTTATGCTTGGTTTTGGCTTAAAGCAAAAAGATTACGGTAAGTTATCAAGCGATGTTAAAGAGGTTATTACTGACTTTAGCGAAATCACTCGCCTAGATACCACTTTTGAAGAAACCGAAGAAGACAGCCAAGCGCTGCACGAAGTGATTGAATATGTGCGCGTATCAGCACTACTTTGTTTTGCAGAGCTTGGTAAAGAGCAAAACACGCAAAGTACTAAAAAAACACTTCATTAGTTTAAAAAGTTAAACGGGTTGGTTAATAATGGTTGAAGTACAAAAGTCAGAATTTAAAGCACGCCGTGAGCGTTTACTTGCGCAAATGGATAAAAATAGCGTTGCTATTATTCCCGCTGCGAGCGAAGTGACGCGTAGCCGCGATACCGAATATGCATTTAGACAAGATAGCGACTTTTTCTATTTAACAGGCTTTAACGAACCCGACGCTGTACTTGTACTATGTAACAACAGCGATGCACCCAGTACTTTATTTTGCCTAGATAAAGACAAGCTTGCAGAAATTTGGCATGGCCGCAGAGTTGGCTTTGATAAAGCTAAAAGTGACTACTTGTTTGATGAAGCTTACCCGTTAAGTGAATTAAACGATAAGCTACTCGATATACTAAATGAAAAAGATGCGATTTATTTTGCACAAGGTGCTTATCCTTCATTTGATACCAAAGTGTTTACGTTACTAGGCACACTTAGAAGTGGTGCGCGAAAAGGCCTCAAAGCACCGAGTACTTTAAAAGAAATACGCGGCCTTATTCATGAAATGCGTTTGTTTAAATCGCCAAGCGAAGTAAATGTTATGCGAGAAGGCTGTGAAATTAGTGCGCGAGGGCATATGCGCGCTATGCGTTTTTCACACCCCGGAGCTACTGAATTTCAGCTAGAGGCTGAGCTGCATCATCATTATGCTATGAATGGTGCGCCGCACCCGGCGTACGGCACAATTGTTGGTAGTGGCGACAACGCCAATATTTTACATTACACGCAAAATAGCGACGTATTAAAAAATGGCGACCTGGTACTTATAGATTCCGGTTGTGAACTACAAGGTTACGCCGCCGATATTACCCGTACTTTTCCAGTAAATGGACAATTTAGCGAAGAGCAAGCCGCGCTTTACAATATTGTACTTAAAGCGCAAGAAGTTGCTTTTGATGAAGTAAAACCAGGTGGTTACATGTCGCATGCTAATAAACTAGCAATGGAAGTAATGACCCAAGGTTTACTTGATTTAGGTATTTTAACCGGCGACTTTGATGAGCTAATGGCAAAAGGGGCATGTAAAGAATATTACATGCACGGGCTTGGGCATTGGCTTGGTTTAGATGTACATGATGTTGGCGATTACAAAGTAAATAACGTTGAGCGTGCATTTGAGCCCGGTATGGTACTCACCATAGAGCCTGGGCTTTATATCAGCGAAGACTCAAGCGCACCGCAAAAATACAAAGGCATTGGTATTCGTATTGAAGATAACTTGCTAGTTACCGAAACAGGCCATGAAAACTTGACCCTAAGCGTGCCTAAAAAAATTAGCGATATAGAAGCACTTATGCAAAGTGCTAAAAACGTATAAAGCTCGGAGAGTAAAGTGGCTAAGCAGTTTGATGTAGTTGTTATTGGCGGTGGTTTAGCGGGAGCAAGCTGCGCGTTAAGTGTGGCTAAAACTAATCCCGCGTTAAATATTGCCGTTGTAGAAGCTAATCAAGTTACCGGCGACTACCACCCAAGCTTTGACGACAGAAGCATTGCACTTGCTCAGCAATCGGTAGAGTATTTACAAAGCCTCAATTTATTTGAACAAAATGCCCCTTACACCGCCGTAATCAAAAAAGTGAGCGTGTCTGATAGAGGCCACTTTGGCAAAGCGCACATTAATTGCGACGAATTTGCTAAACCTTCACTTGGTTACGTAGTAGAAGTTAACCCTTTTGGCCGAGCGCTCCACCTGCGTTTAACGCAATCAAATATTACGCTTTTGTGCCCCGATAGCGTAATTGCCATTGAGCAAACCCTGCACAGCAATACACTTACCCTGCAAAGCGGCGAGCAATTAAGCGCAGCGCTATTGGTTATTGCTGATGGTACACAATCACCCACACGTAATTTACTTGAGCTTGGCTTTAATACCCAGCCTTATGAACAAGGCGCAATTATTGCCAATGTAGAAGTAGCTGGTGGGCATAATAATCATGCCTTTGAGCGTTTTACACAAAGCGGGCCTATGGCGTTATTACCCATGAGCAATAACCGTTATTCGTTGGTGTGGTGTATGAGCCAAGATCAGGTTGAACAGCACATGGCACTTAATGAACAAGACTTTATAAGTGCCCTACAAAGTGCGTTTGGTTATCGCGGTGGTCAATTTACTAAAGTAGGCATGCGCACGAGTTACCCGCTCGTTTACGGGCAAGTCGAGTCTTTGACTGCGCACCGTACAGTGGTTATTGGTAATGCCGCACATGCTATTCATCCTATTGCAGGGCAAGGTTTTAATTTAGGCCTTCGCGACGTGCAAGTACTAAGTAATTTAATAGCAAACAGCCAACACGGTTTAGGCAGCTATGCGTTTACACGTGAATATTCTAAAAAGCGCAGTGATGATATAAAAACCGTAATGAGCTTAACCGATGCACTTGTTAGGCTTTTTTCAAACTCATCGCGAGTGCTCGCATTGGGGCGCAGTATTGGGTTGTTTTCGATGGATTTATTTCCCGCATTAAAAGCGCCATTAGCCAAACAGTTAATGGGGCAAGTTAAACAAGGTAGGCGTTTATGAAGCAAGCACAGGTTTGTATTGTAGGTGGTGGCTGCGTAGGGCTAACACTAGCACTTGGATTGGCAAAAGCCGATATAAGCGTCGTTGTACTCGACGGCGCACCAACACAAGCGTTGCCAACTGACGAATATGGTTTGCGCGTAAGTGCGCTAAGCATTGCAAGTCAAACCTTGCTTGAGCAATTAAATGTATGGCCAGAAATTATCGCACAGCGAGCGTGCGCTTATACGCATATGGATGTACGTGATGCCGACAGTTTTGGCAAAATAGCGTTTGATAACAAACAACTTGAGCTTGAGCATTTAGGCCATATTGTTGAAAACGACATTATCCGCTACGCGCTTATAAAAGAGCTAGAGCAACAACCAAGTGCCACGCTAATGTTTGATACGCAGTATCAGCAAATACATCAAAGCGAATCAGATGTATTTATAACGCTTAAAAGCGGCGAGCCAATTATTGCAAAACTGCTGGTGGCCGCTGATGGGGCAAACTCAGCTATTCGCAAACAATTTAATATGGCACTTAGCTTTAAAGATTACGATCACCATGCGCTAGTCGCAACCGTAAAAACCAAAGAGCCGCACGAAAACACCGCACGCCAAGTGTTTTTACCAACCGGGCCGCTGGCATTTTTACCTCTGAGCGATGCAAATACCCATTCAATAGTATGGTCTACTAGCCCAAACCACTGCGATGAGCTGCTTGCAATGGACGACAGCAGCTTTAATAAAGCCGTAATGGCAGCCATAGATGGCCAATGCGGGCTGTGTGAAGTGCAAAGCAATCGCGCTGCTTTTCCACTTAAAATGCGCTACGCCCAGCAATGGGTTTCAGGCAAAGTGGTACTCATTGGCGATGCTGCACATACAATCCATCCACTTGCAGGGCTTGGTATGAATCTAGGCCTAAAAGATGCCGCTTATTTAATTGAGCTTTTAACAAGTAATAATAAAGAATTTGCAAGCACGCGCACACTTCGCGATTACGAACGTACCCGTAAGCTCGATGCGCAAAAGCACATAGCCATGATGCAAGGGTTAAAAGAGTTATTTGAAGGTGCAAACCCGGTTAAAAAACTTATCCGCGGAGTAGGGCTATCATTAGTTGATAATTTAGGCCCAATAAAACACCTGTTCGCTAAAGAAGCGATAGGAAAGTAACGTAGGTTGGGTTGAGCGAAGCGAAACCCAACGGATAAAGTAAAGCGATGAGCTTGATTAAAAAAACCGATGTTTAATTTAAACATCGGTTTTTTTTATGACGGTTTTAAATATATTAAAAGCTGCGCTTTTCACGCGAGCAAGCTCAGCGTCTATATGCAAAGTTTAACACTGAGCTTAATTTTACCTGTAGGCGTTTAGCTTGCTGACGCGACGAGCCTAGCTCGTAATTACTATCGTTAGCTAAAAAGCGCTTTGCGTTAAATCAGTTACAAATTCTTTTGTGCTTCATTCACCATATCCTTGAGAGCATCAATTAACTGCGGGTCGCGTGAGTTTTGCTTAGCAAGTTCTAATGCGTGTTTCATACTAGTGACGGCTTCTTTGAACTGCTTATTTGCAGTATAGCCTTGCGATAAACGCATGTGAGAATAGGCTGCATTTGGGTAATGGGTAGTAAAGTGTTTAAGCGTGGTAATAGCTTTGGCTGTGTTACCAAATTTTTGCTGGCTATGAGCAAATTCTACATATACATCTTGTGGAATTTTAAGCTCAAACCCATATTTATCACTCAGTGCTTGGTAGTAACCTGTAATAAGTGATACATCAGCAAATCTTCCGTGCTCGTCAGTAACGCTAAAAATTAGGTCGCCAAATAAGTGAATTAGGCTATCGCTAAGGGCTTGTAGTATGGTGCCCATATGACTAAAAGTAGGGTAATGCTTATATTCCCATTTTAGCTGTGTTGGCATTTGTTGTTCTAAATTTACTAAAGTATTTAATACACCTGTATAAAAGCGTGACCCTTCACTTGCTACACTAATAAATAACGATTGACCGCCTTTAGGGCTTTTAGTGTATTTTATAATATTATTTTTTAATTCTTCATCACTCCACCAACTGTTTGGGCTTATAGCTATATAGTTATTAAATAACTCAGGCTGATTAACTAAAGTATAAAGCGCTAAAGTACCTGCATTAGAGTGGCCAATTAAGGTGTTGTAGCCGTTAGTTGAGTAATTACTGTTTATATAAGGCATGAGTTCATCAGACACAAACTTTAAAAACTTGTCGGTTTGCCCCGCTTCAGGCCATTTATTTTTTACAAAGGTTTGAAACTCAGTTTTAGGTTCACCTTGTACTTTTGGTAAATAATCGCGAACACGGTTAGTTGTATCAATACCAACGAGCATTGCGTTAGGTATTTGCTCGTAATCAACTAAGGATTTTATAACCCCAGACGCCGTATGAAAGTGCTCAACACCATCAAGTAAATAAATAACATAAAGCGGCTGATCGTCTTTTACAGTGTCAGGTATGAAAATTTTAATGGGTCTGTCTTCGTTAAGTATTTTTGATTGTAAAATGACTTTTTTACCAACGGTTATGTCGGTTGTATTGGTTTTTGCGTGGCTTAAAAATGGTGTACTAAAAGTAAGTATTAATACGAGCGATAGTAAGAGCTTCATAAATATCCTTATTTAATAATGTATTGTTTAATAATTGCACGGCTTTAAGTTTGAGTAAATACTTATATTTTAAGGCAGGTGTTAGACTTAAGTAATTCAAAGCTGCGCTTTTTACGCGCGCAAGCTTGGCCTATATGATAAATATTAAACTGCGAGTTTAGCTTTTCCTTTAGGTCTACGGCTTGCTAACGGGATGAGCGAAGCTCGCAATAATTGCCTTTAAACTCTTATCTATAAAAGCTTAAAAAACCTGCTTGCTTAATTATCCGTCTAAGCGTAAAATGCGCGCTCATTTCGGCTTTTAAACTATTAATTCCTTGCCTTAAACCGACCGGCCGAAACGGTAGAAGGCTCTATTAACCGTAAGGAATATCCATGCGTCATTACGAAATCGTATTCATGGTTCACCCTGATCAGAGTGAGCAAGTAACTGGTATGATCGAACGTTATACTGGTTCTATCACTGAAGCTGGTGGTACTATCCACCGTCTTGAAGACTGGGGCCGCCGTCAACTGGCTTACCCAATCAACAAGCTTCATAAAGCTCATTATGTTCTTATGAACGTTGAAGCACCTACTGAAGTAATCAGCGAGCTAGAAACTACTTTCCGCTACAACGATGCAGTGCTTCGTAACTTAGTTATGCGTACTAAAAATGCTGTAACTGAAGCGTCTCCTCTTGCAAGAGAAGAGAAGAAAGAAGCACCAGCTGCTTAATTGTTTTGAGTCCTAGCATGGCATGTAGTCAGCAGTTATTATAATGGTTAGCCCATATATGAATCAGCTGGTTATATCTGGGGTAGTTTGTAAAACTCCCAAGTTTAGCCAAAGCCCTGCTGGCATCCCGCATTGTATTTTTGTTGTAGAACATAAATCAATGCAAACCGAAGCAGACCTTAACCGTAATAGTTATGTGAGGCTTCAGGTAGTTGCCAGTGGAAAGCAAATGCAACAACAGACTCAACATTTGCACGTTGGGCAGGCATTGCAAGTGAGTGGTTTTTTAAATCGCCACGAAGGTCGTAACGGCCTTAGCCAATTGGTTTTGCATGCTCAGCATATAGAAAGAATTATTTGAGGAATTAATCTCATGGCACGTTATTTCAGACGTCGTAAGTTCTGCCGCTTTAAAGCGGAAGGCGTACAACAAATCGATTACAAAGATCTAGCTACTCTTAGAAACTATGTTACAGAAAGTGGCAAAATCGTACCTAGCCGTATCACAGGTACTAGCGCTAAATACCAGCGCCAGCTAGCAACTGCTATTAAGCGTGCTCGCTACTTAGCCCTTCTTCCATACACTGACTTACATAAGTAAGCAGCGGATTAACAGTTTTTAAAAGGTGTAGAAACATGCAAGTTATTCTACTAGATAAGATCGCTAACCTAGGTAGCCTAGGTGAACAGGTTGTAGTTAAATCTGGTTTCGCACGTAACTTCCTTTTCCCGCAAGGTAAGGCAGTTCCTGCGACTAAAGCTAACATTGAAACGTTTGACGCTCGTCGTGCAGAACTTGAAGCGAAAATCGCTGAACAGTTAGTTGCTGCACAAGCACGCGCTGAAAAACTAGAAGCATTAGCAGAAGTTACATTAGTATCTAAAGCTGGTGACGAAGGTAAGTTATTCGGTTCAATCGGTACTCGTGACATCGCTGACGCTATCTCAGCTGTTGGTGTTGAAGTTGCTAAGTCAGAAGTTCGTTTGCCTCTAGGTACTATCCGTGAGACTGGTGAATTTGACGTATCAATTTCAGTTCACTCAGACGTAACGGCTACTATCAAAGTAATCGTAATCGCTGAAGCTTAATTTTTAATTAAGCTAAAAAAGCCGTGCTATTAGCACGGCTTTTTTGTGCCTATAATTTGGCTAACTTCATTAGTTGAGGGCACAGTTAAATAATACCAATCCGCAATAATACTTAATCATTTTGCGGGGCTAAACGTGTCGCTACCTGTGTTAAAAAATTCTCATTTACGACTGCATGGATGCAGAAGGTAGAGCAATGCAGGAGCAATTGCCGAGA
>NZ_JACJEA010000106.1:0-216 GCF_014163835.1 Pseudoalteromonas sp. SR43-5 | reverse complement strand
ACTTTATAATCGCAACGTTCTTTAACAATATAAAGCAATCATCTGTGTGGGCACTCGTACAGATTGAGTTCTAACAGCCAAGCTACTTAGGTAGCGAGGCAAACAAATTAGAGTCTCAATTGAAACTGAGTGACCATATGTTATTAAAAGATACAGCCTTGAGCTGTTTTGATTTCACTTTTTTAAAAGTGAAAATAATAACGCACAGTCAATTCG
>NZ_JACJEA010000105.1:0-219 GCF_014163835.1 Pseudoalteromonas sp. SR43-5 | reverse complement strand
ACTTTATAATCGCAACGTTCTTTAACAATATAAAGCAATCATCTGTGTGGGCACTCGTACAGATTGAGTTCTAACAGCCAAGCTACTTAGGTAGCGAGGCAAACAAATTAGAGTCTCAATTGAAAACTGAGTGACCAACAGAATAGTTATTTCGATAATTATTCGGCACAGTCAATTCAATATCGAAAGATATTAAAAAATTCAGAATTCATTGAGCTG
>NZ_JACJEA010000104.1:0-220 GCF_014163835.1 Pseudoalteromonas sp. SR43-5 | reverse complement strand
CACAGTGAAATGCTACACTCTCTTTGTGTCGGGAGTCGCTACGCTCGACCTACCTACGTGATGGGGGGTGCTGTGAGTGTGTGTTAATTGCGCATATTTCACTTTTCTGCAGACGTAAAAAAGCCCGAATCGTTAGATTCGGGCTTTCTACAATTTGAAGCCTGGTAATGTCCTACTTTCACATAGCAAATGCTACACTATCATCGGCGCTGTTTCGTTT
>NZ_JACJEA010000103.1:0-227 GCF_014163835.1 Pseudoalteromonas sp. SR43-5 | reverse complement strand
AAACAGATTAATATTTCTGTACTCGATATAATTGCGATGGGGGGACGGAGCAGGCTAAACAAGCATGGCGTTGGTAGTCCATGTGAAAGTGAGTAGGTTGGCGACTTAGGTAAATCCGGGTTGCTTTAAGACTGAGACACGAGACGAGTCACTACGGTGATGAAGTTGTTGATGCCATACTTCCAGGAAAAGCCTCTAAGCTTCAGATTATATGGAATCGTACCCCA
>NZ_JACJEA010000102.1:0-231 GCF_014163835.1 Pseudoalteromonas sp. SR43-5 | reverse complement strand
GGGCCGTTGAAGACTACAACGTTGATAGGCAAGATGTGGAAGTGGTGTGAGCCATTAAGCTAACTTGTACTAATTACCCGTGAGGCTTAACCATACAACGCCAAACGCGTTTTATGCGACAGTTTGACAGAAGTTAATATGACTAAAGTAGACATTACTTAGAAAGACTAAAAAAATATTATCAGATATTTTCCAAATTCAGTTAGTGCGTAGAAATACGGATTAACGCCC
>NZ_JACJEA010000101.1:0-237 GCF_014163835.1 Pseudoalteromonas sp. SR43-5 | reverse complement strand
CAGCTCAATGAATTCTGAATTTTTTAATATCTTTCGATATTGAATTGACTGTGCCGAATAATTATCGAAATAACTATTCTGTTGGTCACTCAGTTTTCAATTGAGACTCTAATTTGTTTGCCTCGTTACTTGCTCAATAAAGAACGAAGTAGCTTGGCTGTTAGAACTCAATCTGTACGAGTGCCCACACAGATGATTGCTTTATATTGTTAAAGAACGTTTTGAGTCGCTTTAGCG
>NZ_JACJEA010000100.1:0-240 GCF_014163835.1 Pseudoalteromonas sp. SR43-5 | reverse complement strand
GCGTTTTATGCGACAGTTTGACAGAAGTTAATATGACTAAAGTAGACATTACTTAGAAAGACTAAAAAAATATTATCAGATATTTTCCAAATTCAGTTAGTGCGTAGAAATACGGATTAACGCCCAAATTTGCTTGGTGACAATAGCGTTTTGGACCCACCTGACTCCATGCCGAACTCAGTAGTGAAACGAAACAGCGCCGATGATAGTGTAGCATTTGCTATGTGAAAGTAGGACATT